>CAZMDY010000022.1:0-5273 GCA_964565295.1 uncultured Aequorivita sp.
CACCGAATTTGAATGGGAAGCCGCGCAGGATAAATTCAAGTGGGGCAGCCGATGGGAATGGACCGAAAGCGCATACCTTCCCTATCCTGGATATAAAAAAGCTCCCGGAGCAATCGGCGAATACAACGGAAAATTTATGGTAAACCAGAAAGTACTTCGCGGCGGCTCTGTGGCCACTGCGCCAAAGCACACAAGACCGACCTACCGCAATTTTTTCCATCCCAATTTGCGCTGGCAATTCACCGGAATAAGGTTGGCAAAATAATCGTGAAAAAGACTTCAATGAAAATAAACCCACAAAACATACGCAACACAGCTTTTAAACAGGATGTCCATCAAGGTCTAACGGATTTCCCAAAACATCTCTCCTCAAAGTACATCTATGACAAAAATGGAGATCGCCTTTTTCAGGAAATCATGGCCATGCCCGAATACTACCTTACGGAATGTGAGTTTGAGATTTTGTCAACACAAACCCAAACCATAGGAGAATTATTCCGGGATCGGGAAAATGGCCTGGACCTAATCGAACTCGGTGCCGGAGACGGCAAAAAAACGAAAGTTCTCCTAAAATATATGGCAGATAATGACTTCAACTTTATTTACAAACCCATTGATATCAGTGAAAACGCGGTGGATATGCTTTGCGCAAGTCTTGCCCATGAAATGCCGACTTTAAATGTAGATGCCGAAGTGGGCGAATATTTTGAAGTCCTGGACAGACTCAAGGAATTTGACAAACGCAAAAAAGTAATCATGGTCCTGGGAAGTAATATTGGAAATTTGCTCCATCCAAACGCCATTGATTTTCTTACAAAACTCGAAAACACTTTAGGGCCAGACGATCTATTGTTCATGGGTTTTGACCAAAAGAAAAACCCCCAGACCATCCTTGATGCATATAACGACAAAACCGGAATTACCGAAGCCTTCAACAAAAACGTGCTGACGCGAATAAACCGTGAGTTGGACGGTAATTTTGATATCAAAAAATTTATGCATTGGGAAAGCTACAATCCGCAAACAGGAACTGCCAAGAGCTTTCTGGTAGCCACCGAGGCTATGGAAGTAACCGTTGAACAATTACAACTAAACATTCATTTCGATCAATGGGAAACCATCCATGTTGAAATTTCACAAAAGTACGACGACAAAACCGTGGCTTGGTTGGCACAACAATCAGGTCTTGAAATTGTAACTTCCTTTGCAGACCAAAATGGGTATTACAAGAATTATGTTTTTAAAAGTTTGTAAAACTGAAAAAGTCGTCCTAAAAAGTTTAGAAATAATGCAGGAGTCTCACTTTGGCCGACAAGAACATTCGAAATGTTCGTTTAGATATAGGATGGATTCTTCACAGATTTCCTTGAGAATCTCAATGTCAATGTCGCTCAGTCTTTTTATATAAATACAGGCTTTTCCCATTTTAAATTTCCCGAGATCAGCCAATAGCTTCTTGCTTCTCTCTGTGTCGGAGTAAACGTAAAGCGTCAATGCGGTTTTTCTCGGCGAAAATGATATAATGGGCGCATCGCCTTCGTGGCCGCTGGCGTATTTATAATGATAATTTCCAAACCCTATAATACTGGGCCCCCACATTTTTGGTTCTGTGCCAGACCATTCGCGCATCAGTTCAATAAGTTGGAAACTGTCAACTTTTTTCTGCTCCGAGTCAACAAAAGTGTTTACAAATTCGATAACGCTCTCCGTTGTGTAAGTTGTTTTTGCCATAATGTTTGTGTTTTATTTTCCTGTTCCAAAAAAATGTATCATAAGAAAAAATTCCAGACCAAACCAAAACGCAACACATTGTCACGATAAGGATAGCCCGGAGCAGAAAAATAGTTGTTTTTACCGCCAAAAAGTGCCGTGAAATTTTCATAAACGAAATAAACCCGAGTTTGTCTTATTTTCGCATTGAAGAAAATATCCAATAACGGAAACCCGCCCAATTCCTGTTCGTTCTGAACATAGAATTCTGCCAATACGGGATCGTATGCATTCATATTGTATTTGGTGAAGTACTGAAACGTAACGCCAGTTTGAAGGAACAATGCCCGTTTAAACCAATAGTCTTGGTAATAGAGCGAATTTCTCGTGATCAATTGCGGAACATTGAAAACATTTTCTCCCCCCATAACGTGCTGGTACAACACGGTATTGTCCAAAGCAAACCGTCCAAACGTGAATTCCTTTTCGGCCTTGATCTTTAAATAATTTACCCGCTCCGAAGCCTGCATAGGGGAAGGCGTGCTGTCGGTTTCTTTAATTCCAAAATAAGTATAATCATCAATGCCGGTATAGCTAACGGAAACATTTCCGAATTTTTTGGTTTCGATGCCAAACTTCAACTCTTGGGTTTTTACATTGTTAAGGTTTTTTCTCCAATTGTAATTTTTATAATCGCTCTGATATAATTGAAAGTTAAAATTTGGCGCAACGGAATGGATCGTGATCGATGCATTTGCCTTCAAATCATCATTCAGGTCATAACCCGCTGCTCCTTGGAAATAATTCCCCTCAAAATCGCCCGCAACGTTAACAGCACCCTTTCCGGAAAGTCGAAATCCTTGGTATTCTTTTTCATAAGCGCCCCCCACTTCCATCATTGAACCTTGGATCCTGTTCGGAATATCGCCTGCGTCCAATAACAAAACTGAATTATAGCCATAATTTAAATCCGTATAGCCTATCCAGGCAGTGATTTTTCCTAATAGGGAATTGTTATAATCTGCATAGCCTTTCACATTGAAATCTTCCAGCTTTGTTTTGGTGAATAAATCCGTGGCTACGTATGAAGGTCCAAATTCAGGAAATGCTGTGGCTTGTCCAAACTGAAAAAATTTATCTTCAAACGAAATCATATTTCCCACAGTCAAAACTGAATAGTCCAAACTATCGCGATCCCGGATCAGCTCATAATAGTGGTCTCCATAAAACCGAATTCCTTCCAACTTGTTTGCAGCATCTTCAAATTTGACATCCAATCTGCCCCGATTGCTAAATTCAGAATCGTTGGACATAAAAAGAGCCAAGGAAGTATCGTTAAGTCCACCGTTTTCTTGGTTCATGATATCCTGTGCGGCCATATGGGCCCGGATTGCATACCGTTTATCTTTTGTATGGTAACTTGCCGTGAAAAGAAAATTCCCCGTACTGGTCAAGATATTTTGGTAATTCCCCAAAGATCGGACTCCTTTATATCCAACAGAAAAATTGAACTGTGGCGAAGTATTTACCGTAAAAAGAGCATCCATTTGCTGCCCCTGCACATAGGCTGTTTTATAATAAAGTTCGGTAAAAGGCGTAGGGACGTGATAATAATCCACCTGATCAATTTCCTTGTAATTGAAGTGGTGCGACTGGGCGGCAAAAAGAGGTTTCAAGTTTAAACGGTCAAAGGAATAGGCCAATGAATTATAAGTCTGGCCAACATTTGAAAACTGCAACAACCCAAAATTGTCCCGTCTTAAATAGTTGAACCTGTATTTCTTTTGAATAGTCAGTGTGGTATCAACGAAAGTTGTGTCCCTGCTCGCAGAAATGATTTTATAGGAATCGATCGGTGGTTTTTCCTTTTTGTCCAATGAAGATTGTGAAAACACGGTTGCCCCGGTCAACATCAAAAACAAGAGCAATAGCATTTTCTTCATTCCAACGATAGCTTTAGGCAAAGGTAATTTTTTTTGGGTTCAATAGGAAGTTCCTTTAAGCCAACAAATACTAGTGTTTATTTGAATAAGAAATCTGTGATGGATTTTTCCACACAGACCTTCTAAAGATTATATAAATTTGTTGAAGTTTGCAGAGAGTGTTGAAGTCAAAAATATATAGCCATTTACTCGAATGCGGAACGGATGAAGCGGGCCGAGGATGTCTTGCCGGTCCCGTTACTGCAGCAGCCGTTATCCTTCCCAATGATTTCAAACATCCATTTTTGACAGATAGCAAACAACTCTCGGAAAAGCAACGCAACGAACTCCGAAAAATCATTGAAACCGAAGCAATCTGTTTTAAGGTAGTCCACGTAATGATGGACGAAATTGATAGTTTCAACATCCTCAACGCCTCTATTCTTGGGATGCATCGAGCCATTGAAGGACTTTCCCAACAGCCCGAATTTATCGCCATTGATGGCAATAGGTTTAAACCGTTCCAAAAAATTCCTTTTGAATGCATTGTAAAGGGCGATGGAAAATTCCTGCATATTGCGGCGGCTTCTGTGTTGGCAAAAACCTACCGCGACGAATATATGACAGCACTACACAATGAATTTCCGGTTTATAATTGGAAACGGAACAAAGGTTACCCAACAAGGGAGCACCGAGAAGCCATCCGTAATTTTGGCAGCACTACGTTCCACCGGAAAAGCTTTAAGCTCCTGCCTTCCTTGGAAACCGAATAATTTAAAAGACTACTGACTAATTCTTCTAAGATCCATACTGAAACTGTTGAAAACCCGTCAACAAACAATTTAAAAACTGTATGGAATCACCATCTTTCCTTGCTACATTTGTAACTATGGAAAAATTTTGGGGAAAACTAATAGCGCTCTTGGTCATTGTGTCCATTTTGGGTTGTGAAAAATCAACCAAAAAAACAGGGACACTGATGGACTTTGTTCCTGCGAAGGCCTCCGTAGTCCTCAAAATATCGAACTGGGAAAAACTTCAGGACGATATGGCGGCCAATTCCCTACTTTCAGAATTTGACAAAACCGTTCCATATTTGTTCCTAACGGATGAAGCCCCACTTTTGAAACATCTTAACCCAGAGCGTCATAGCCTTCTGTGCATCAACCAGACAAACGATTCCGTTTCGGCTTTTACTTTTATTTCCCAACAAACTTCTAAACTTTTCCAAAGCGATTCAATTAAGGATAAATCCATCGAGACCCTTAAAATCAACGACCAAACCATACAGCGGATCACAATCGACAATAAGATAGCGTATACCTCGGTTGTTGACAGTGTGTTTATAGCTTCTTCATCCCAACATCTTCTGATGGAAATCATTGCGGGAAACACAGAAAGAGAGGAATCGTTCAAAAAAGTGTTTGACCTGCCAAACTCAAGTGATTTATTGGCATTGATCAAAGCGAACCACATCGCGATCAACGATTCCACACCTATGAAGCTGGCTTCTTGGACAGCACTGGACATTTCACTTGCAGAAAATTCCATTACTGCGAATGGTATTACATTGGCATCAGATACAATCCCTCAATTGCTACATATATTTGAAAATCAGACGCCACAACAAAATGATATGGC
>CAZMDY010000022.1:5283-19318 GCA_964565295.1 uncultured Aequorivita sp.
ATGGCTGCATTGAGTCCGCTGGATGCAAAAAATGCCCTGGCCTTTACATTTGACGATGCAGAAAAATTCCAGGCTGCGCTCCGTAAATTTCGAAAAGAAAAAGATTCTTCAAAAACCACCGGAATTTTTGGATCCATCAATGAAATGGGCTCCATCGATCTTACAAACGGAACGGCAATCTTTATGAAAAGTATAGATGCTTCTTTGACCCTTGACGCTTTGGCGCGCTATGTTTCTTCCCACACTTCCTTTCGCGAAATAGAGATCAAAAGATTTAGTGAGCCGGAACTGTTCAATCAATCATTTTCACCACTTATAACTTCAAAAAAAGCGAACTACATATTCCAACTGGAAAATTTCTTCCTTTTTACTGAGAACGAAGCTGCCGCGGAAGAATTGATCGCTTCCTTTCTTAACAATTCCACGCTTAAACATACGGCCTATTTTAAAAATACGGCCGATGATCTGGGCTCCGCTTCGTCTTTAATGTTCTATAAAATGCAGGGAAATTTCCCTGAAAGTATCGCTGGTTTTTTAAATCTGAAACCAAAAAAGGAATTTGTAGATATTTCCATTTCAAACTATCCTCTCGCCGTGGTCCAATTCAATTACGACCGGAATTTTGCACACGTAACGCTAAGTTGCCGAGAAGCCAGCAAAGTCAGCGTTAAGGAAATAGTTGGAAAAGTATCGGAAAAGTTCAGCCTCCAATTGGAGAATGACGTACTTATAAACCCACAATTTATAGGTGGCAATATCGTTGTTCAGGACATTGCGAATACCTTGTATTTTATTTCGGATGAAGGTGAGATCCAATGGACAAAAAATATTGGGTCCCCGATTTTGGGCAAAATAAAAACAGTGAATGTTACCGGGAGAGGCCAATCTCAAATGGTGTTTTCTACCCAAAACTCTTTGTATGTGATGGAGAAAAATGGAAAGAATGTAAACTCTTTCCCCTTGAAATTCAAGGATGAAATAACCCAACCGGTCTCGGTGTTCGATTATGACAAAAACCAAAACTATCGTTTTGTGGTGGTTCAGGGAAAATCTGTTTTGTTATATGACAAAAATGGAAAATCTGTTCGCGGCTTCAACTTTTCCAAAGCAAAAAGCGAAATTGTCCAATCGCCTATACACATAAGGATTGGGAAAAAGGATTATATCGTTATCCCAGAGGAAAATGGAACGTTGAACATTTTGAGCCGGGTGGGAAAACCAAGGGTTTCTGTTGCAAAAAAATTCAATTTTTCAGAAATCCCCATCACCCTTGAAGACGACACCTTTGTTGTAATCACACAGGAAAACACAAAGGAGCGCATATCAGAAAACGGAAAGGTTTCTTCCCAAAAACTCGATGTTGGCAGTTATTGGTTTGCTATGATTGGTGACACAAAAGCAACTTTGGACGACAATTTACTGCGTATCAACGGTAAACTTGCTGAACTTCCATTGGGTCTTTACAGCCGTCCACAATTGTTCGATTTTCAAGGAAAAATATTTGCAACCATTACAGAGACACAAGAAAAAAAGGTCTATGTTTTTGACGAGGGAGGAAATTTACTAAATGGGTTTCCGGTTTATGGAACTTCAGAAGCAACGCTTAGCAAGTCAGAACTTTCAGTCAAGGGCGACTCGAAAGGTATTATCGTGTACAGTTTTTAAACGCCCTCTAAATCCAATTTAAATGCATTAATTCTACGAGATGGTTTTTCTTCTGAACCACTTCATCCATAAAATTTTGCGCAAATATTTTCCTAGCTTCCCAGCATTAGTGAACATTCGTTTGAAGCAATTGTCGATCATAGGATATAATACACACCTAATATTTATATAAAAGCCTAAAGATGAATAAGGAAGATTATATTATAGTTAAAAATTTCTTATCTTTCGGTCTTTAAAAGAATCTAACCATGAAAAAGACACTGCTGCTTGGTTTATTGCTATTGTTCAGCCATAATCTTATTTCACAAATCATTTATGAGGAATTCGTTTCTGAAAAGCTTCTCGCTACCCGTAAAATCAAGATCCAATTGCCCCGAAATTATCAATCAAATACAGCCAAAAAATATCCAATAGTTTTGGTTCTCGATGGAGATTATCTTTTTGAACCGGTGGCCGGAAATGTTGATTATTTCAGTTATTGGGAAGATATGCCCGAATCCATTGTAGTGGGTATTATCCAAGAGGGAGGCCGATATTCGGATTGTGAATACGATGGAATAAACTTTCTTCCCGTAGAACATGGGGCAAGGTTTTTCGAGTTTATTGGAATGGAGCTTATCCCCTATCTAGATAAAAAATATCGTACGGCCAAGTTCATAGTTGGGGTGGGCCATGATTTTACGGCAAATTTTCTAAATTATTATCTTTTTAAAGATCCTACATTGTTGGATGGGATCATCAACTTAAGCCCCGATTACGCCCCAATGATGGAGGAAAGATTGCTAAAGAGAATTCCCGAACTAAAACAAAAAACCTTTTATTATCTCGCCACCGGGACGGAAGATGTAAAAGGATTGCACGACTCGGCAGAAGCTTTACAAACCCAATTAAAAGGATTGGAAAGCAATTCATTTTCATTTTATTATGACAATTTTGAGGGAGCCACGCATTATTCCCTAGTGGGAAGGGGCATTCCAAATGCCCTTGAAAAAATGTTTGCCCTTTACAGGCCAATAAGTGCCAAGGACTACAAAGAAGTGCTGCTTAATATGGAAACCCCTATTTCGGAATATTTAATTGAAAAGTACAACACTATCAAAGAACTTTTCGGGTTGGAGAACAACATTAGAATGGCCGATTTTATGGCCGCCGCTCGGGCTTCTGAAAAAACACAGCAGTGGGAATCACTGAAAGAAATTGCAGATTTGGCCAAAAAGCAACATCCCACCTCAATTTTCAGCGACTACTATTTGGGACGGTACTACGAGGAAACGGGAAATCCAAAGAGAGCCCTCCGTACCTATCAAGGGGGACTGAACAAAATTGAATTTGACTTTATCACCATCGACCTTCTGACAGATCGGGCCAACAAAATCAAAACTGATTTTGGATATTGAACAAGAATAAATCATTTTCAAAATAGCATTTGGGCAATCCATTTGACGATTAAAATCATTAATTTTGAGATTGTCAAACATTGTACTTATATAGTCTAAAACCATTATTTGAATCCTTTCCCTTGGCCAAAACAAAAACTACTTTTTTCTGTCAAAACTGTGGTGCCCAATTTGCAAAATGGCAAGGGCAGTGCACTTCTTGCAAGGAATGGAACACCATTGCGGAAGAAATTATCCAAAAAGCAGAAAAAGCGGATTGGAAATCAAATTCCCACTCCAATCCATTGACGCGCACGGCCAGACCCCAACGAATTTCTGAAATTTCATCGCAGTCAGGAACTCGTTTGAACACAGGAAATAATGAACTGGACCGCGTGTTGGGCGGAGGATTGGTTCCGGGATCCTTAACGCTGTTGGGCGGAGAACCGGGGATTGGGAAAAGCACATTGATGTTGCAGATTGCACTTCAACTTCCATATCGAACACTATATGTTACGGGCGAAGAAAGCGCACAACAGATCAAAATGCGGGCAGAACGAATCCAGCCGATTTCGGAAAACTGCTACATCCTGACAGAAACCAAAACCCAAAATATCTTTCGGACAATCCAGGAACTAGAACCGGATATTGTGGTAGTGGATTCTATACAGACGCTTCATACAGAATATATTGAAAGCAACGCTGGGAGTATTTCCCAAATACGGGAAACCACGGCCGAGCTAATAAAATTTGCCAAGGAAACCGCCACTCCAGTAATCCTTATTGGCCATATCACAAAAGATGGCAACATAGCGGGACCGAAAATACTTGAGCATATGGTCGATACGGTTCTGCAATTTGAAGGTGATAGGAACCACATCTACAGAATTCTGCGCGCCATCAAAAATCGTTTTGGAAGCACCAATGAATTGGGGATTTATGAAATGCTGGGAAGCGGTCTTAGGGAAGTATCAAATCCTTCTGAAATACTGATTTCCAAAAATGATGAAGATCTTAGCGGAACGGCCATTTCGGCAACTTTGGAAGGCATGCGCCCCCTAATGATCGAAATCCAAGCCCTCGTTAGCAGTGCGGTTTATGGCACTCCTCAACGCAGCGCGACCGGTTACAACGCAAAACGATTGAACATGATCCTTGCCGTCCTTGAAAAACGTGCTGGATTCAAATTGGGCGCAAAAGATGTTTTCCTCAACATCACTGGTGGAATTACTGTTGATGATCCCGCAATTGATCTTGCCGTAGTGGCGGCGGTTCTGTCCTCAAATATAGATATTGCCATAGACAAAAGGATGTGTTTTGCTGCCGAAGTTGGCCTCGCAGGCGAAATAAGACCCGTCACCCGTGTAGAACAGCGCATATCAGAAGCGGAAAAACTCGGTTTTACTTCTATTGTAATCTCTAAATATTGCAAAGTGCCAAAAAACACATTCACCATTAATATTCTCAGGGTTGCCAAGGTCCACGATGTGGTACACCATTTATTTGGATAGAATTTTTCGTTGACTAATAAACTGAAAGTTCTAGATTAACTTTTTATTGGGCTTCGGAAAAACCTCAGATCGGTATCTTTAGGATTCACTAATAGAACAAGCTGTTATGTCCATCTTTACAAAAATAAAACAGTCTTTTCGTTTGATGCAGGAAATCGATCTTGAAGCTTTGGGAAAACTGTCTGAAAAAGTAGACCTTTCAGAAGTAATGAAAACCGTTGGAGAACTTGACGACAGACAGCTGCAAGGTTTACTGAAATTGCTGAAAAGGAAAAATGACATAAAACCACAATCTAAATTGCCTCCCATCGATGGCGATTTTTATAATATAAGCCTTAACCTAACTTCCAAACAACGCGAATTACAGATCAAAGTCCGTAATTTCATGGAAGATGAAATTCGCCCCATTGCGAATGAATATTGGAATAAAGCCGAATTCCCTTTTCAAATAATACCAAAAATGGCCGAGCTCAACATTTGTGGCCTGACCTTGGGTGAGAGTGATCTTGAAATTAGAAGTTCGGTTATGGAAGGAATCATTGCGATGGAAATGGCGCGGATTGATGTTTCCATCTCTACTTTCTTCGGTGTCCATAGTGGATTGGCGATGGGTTCCATAGCCATTTGTGGCAGCGAAGAACAACAACAGGAATGGCTTCCAAAAATGGCCAAAATGGAATGTATTGGAGCTTTCGGATTAACGGAGCCCGAGGTGGGATCTGCAGTTGCCGGCGGATTGGGCACCACCTGCAGGAAAGAAGGCGAGGAATGGATCCTGAATGGCCAGAAAAAATGGATTGGCAATGCAACCTTCGCCGATGTAATCGTTATCTGGGCCAACGACGTTTCCACAAACCAAGTCAAGGGATTTTTGGTCCGGAAAGAAAACCCAGGTTTCAAAGCGGAAAAGATGCAAAACAAAATGGCATTACGAACGGTTCAGAACGCACTTATTACGATGACCAATTGCCGAGTACCGGAAAGTGATCGGCTACAAAAATGCGACTCTTTCAAAGATACTGCAAAAGTATTGAAATTGACCCGGGCTGCTGTAGCTTGGCAAGCGGTAGGCTGTGCGCGAGGTGCTTATGAAAGCGCTTTGAAATACACAAAAAAGCGGGAACAGTTTGGCAAACCCATTGCCTCTTTTCAATTGATCCAAAACCATCTGGTCGAAATGCTCGCCAATCTTACTGCTATGCAAACCATGTGTTTCCGACTCTCTGAACTTCAGGATCAGGATCTATTGACGGATGAACATGCCTCCTTGGCTAAGGTTTTTTGTTCTCTCCGCACGCGCGACGTGGTGCGCAGTGCCCGTGAGGTAATGGGGGGAAATGGAATCCTTTTGGAATATGATGTGGCTCGATTTGTAGCCGATGCCGAAGCCATTTACAGTTATGAAGGCACTAAAGAAATAAACACCCTTATTGTAGGAAGGGCAATCACGGGCTACAGTGCGTTTATTTGATTAAAATTATATTTATAAACACTACCGTCCGATGAAAACTAAAAGGCATCCTTAGCTGAACACGCTTATTATCAGTTGTTTTTTTTATTTGATAAGTCTGTTTTCAAAAAGGAAGCCCTCAGAACAGAGCCAACTGTTAGGGTCAACGGTAGTATTCTGCTACTTTAATGCTACGTTTAAGATAGTCTTTCCCTCCTCCGACCCTAGTATTACCCTCCTATCATGCTACATCCCTTCATAATTTACATCAAACCAAGACTTTGATTTTTTAAATTTGGGGCTAATATCAATTTGTTCCAGAACATTGGCGCGCTTGGCTTGTTGCTACAATGTAATCGTTGGCGGAATTAAGTCTCGTATATAGAACCATGATGGACTGGGGAAAATTAGTCCAAAACGGGGTACATTGCACAGGCCATACTGAACCGACTTTTGATTTTTCTAAGTTTGTTTTTGTCAAAGCTTATAAAAGTTTCTTAAGTACAGTTTTTGAAAAAAACAACTATTTAAAAAGCACTGCTCAGTAGTTATCCTACGTTTTAAGCCTTAAAGCAAAACGATTTTAAGTTCCTTTTTATCGGACAATAATGTTTAAAAACTAAAAAGAAGGCTTCATAGGATATAAAATCAACCAGCCCCAGTTGTTTAAAGAGGATCACTCTTCTTCTCCTTGATAATCGTTGTAGAGAAAATCGTTGTATGGAAATCTGGAGGTATGAATTTCCCTTACTTTCTCATAAATCAATTTCCGGAATTCGACGAAATTTTCTTTGTTCAAAGCCGATATAAAAATAGCGTCGCCATTCAATTTTGACATCCAAGTCTGTCTCCATTCGTCAAGGGAATAATGGGCGGTGGTTTTTTCGGTCATCAAGTCATCGGTTTCAATTTCTTCTGGGCGGTACGCATCAATTTTGTTAAAAACCATAATTGTGGGTTTGTCGGCACTTCCAATTTCTTCTAAAACCCTGTTGACCGAATCGATATGGTGCTCAAAAGAGGCATGGGAAATATCGACCACATGCAATAGTAGATCAGCTTCCCGAACTTCATCCAAAGTGCTTTTAAAGGATTCAACCAATTGGGTCGGCAGTTTGCGGATAAATCCTACAGTATCTGTCAACAGAAAAGGAAGATTCCCAATAACAACCTTGCGTACTGTGGTATCCAAGGTAGCAAAAAGTTTATCCTCTGCAAAAATCTCACTCTTGCTCAGCACATTCATCAAAGTGGATTTTCCCACATTGGTGTAGCCCACGAGCGCAACTCTGACAAGGGAACCCCGATTGCCCCGTTGCACATCCATTTGTCTGTCAATTTTTTTCAATTTATCCTTCAACAGAGAAATCCTGTCACGAACAATTCTTCTATCAGTTTCTATTTCCCTTTCTCCTGGGCCTCGCATTCCGATCCCACCCCTTTGCCGTTCCAAGTGGGTCCACATCCCGGCCAATCTCGGCAAAAGATATTCATATTGCGCCAGTTCCACTTGCGTTCGTGCATAACTCGTTTGGGCACGTTGGGCAAAAATATCCAAGATTAAATTGGTCCTATCGATCACTTTGCATTGAAGGGATCTTTCAATGTTTTTCTGTTGGGCTGGGGAAAGTTCGTCGTCAAAAATTGCGACCCCTATATCGTTTTCATCAATAAACTTTTTTACTTCTTCCAATTTTCCAGTCCCAATAAAGGTTTTGGGATTTGGAACCTCCATTTTCTGCGTAAATCGGCGTAATACCTCTCCGCCCGCGGTATACGCAAGAAATTCGAGTTCATCCAAATATTCTTGGCTTAGGTCTTCATCCTGGAACTGCGTTATCAATCCAATTAGTACGGATTTTTCGTATGAAATATCTGTTTGTTCAATCATAAAATATGTGCTAATAGAACAAATGTACAAAACGCTTTGAAAGCTATTTGGTACTTAACAAGCAATTAATTTCTTTTTATTAATTATGTGTCAATTTCTTTGGAAAAACTGCATTCAGGATGTCCTAGCGGTTCTTTCAAATGAAAAAACCGCCTCCAAGGGAAAGCGGTTTATTCAGTAAATAGGATTGTAAATTATTCTACAACAGAAATATTGTCAATTTGGTAAGTAGTGGTTACACCGTTGGAAGATCCTTTATATTGGAAAGCAATATAAACCACTTGTCCGGCATAAGCAGAAAGATTTACATCGCCGGACGGCAGGAAGTTCTGGCCATAGCCGCTGGTATTTCCAGTGGAAAGGGCAACGCTAAGATCTTCCCAAGTTGCTGTGGTCACATCTCCGGTAAAATCGGTTGAAATTCTCACTGCCAACGGATCCCCGTTATAATGGCCATCCTTGGAATCAAAAGTAAACGTTGGTGAAGAGCCTTCGGGCAAGATCAATCCTGGGGTTACCATCCATACTTCATACGGATTCTCGTTAGAGCTGAACGCCGAGGTTTGAGCGTAATTGTTGCTGTCGAACTCTCTTACTTCCCACACTCGGGTTCCATCATTTATATTCACATTCGTCCACCCTGTCATGTTAACTGAAGTTCCGACGCCGGCGGCCTGTCCGTTAAAATTTTCGGTAAAAGGAAGGGCAATCGCATCGCCAGGGCCGTCTCCTCCTCCATCGTCGCAACGCTCCCCTGCCATTTGAACATCATCCGTGTCCCGGATGAGCAATTGGATGTCGTTATTGAAAATACTCAAAATAGCAGTTAGCGTACCATTGCCTGCTGGTAAAGACATATTTTTAAAATCGGAAAAACCACTGGTTCGCATAATAACAGTGTTCCCATTACAATCCTCAATAGGCCTGTTTACGCCGAAAGTATTGTCTATGTTTCCGTAATGCTCCACTCCGGCAAGACCGTCTGGGAATTGAACATTTTCATATTGGACCAAAGTACTTAAATACTTAGGATTGCTGCTCTCGGAAATAGGAATTACAGTAGGTACTAATTCAGATTTTTCAAGTGAACGGAACACGCGGGCCTCAAAATCTTCTATGGACATACGCCCAACTTGGTCACCTTCTTGTGTCCCAATTGTCGGAAGTCCGGCATATTCACCGATATAGAGCCCATCAACACGAAAATATATTTTGCGCCCAGGTTCCATCTTGGTATAAATATCTGTGGCGTGTGTTGAAATGGAAACCCCAGCGGTAGGATTTTCTGGAGAATCTTGGATAAAAAGTTGCTTATACAGATTCCCAGATTCATCACTGGAAATAACATAAGCTTCCAAGTACATTTCGTTGGTGGATCCGTCCCCCGTTTCAATTATTTTTGGTTCAAACCCTCGATACATTGCTTTAACAGAGGCAATGGTCGTATTGACATTCACATCCGGATCTTCAACATTGATTTCTGGCACGCTGAAATCATCATCCTTTACACAGGAAGTGGCAATTATTCCTACAAAAAACAGGAAACTAATAAATTTGATGTTTGTTAATTTTCTCATCGGTGTATAAAATTAATTCTTTTTCTTTAATTAAAAACGGACATATACATTAAGGTAATAAGCAGCTCCGTATCCATACCAGTATTTGGATCCAAATACTCGGGTATCGTTGGAAACGTCACTTGAAAGGGTTCTGTAATTGGCATTTCTGCCTTGTTCAAACCCCCCAGTTTTGTACTCTTTGTCGAATACATTACTGATTGTGGCAAAAAATCCTATATAATAGTCGCCCACTCTCCATGATTTCCCCCCTACTACATTTACGAGCATATAGTCGTCAAATTTTTCTTGTTTCAGCAATTCCCTTGCCACTTCAGGATCGTAATCGTTAAATGGCATTCCGTCATTGTCCATATAAAAGTTTTTGGTTCTGGCCAAAGGTGAAACATCCACATAGGCATTGTTGAAATAATTGGCTGTGGCCCCGAACCACCAAAAGTTAGGATCTCGATATTCAAAGCCAATTTGATAGGCTTGTTGTGGCCCTCCAGCCACTTTATAATTTTTTAGGGCAGATTCGCCATAAAATTGAGGCCCGGCAAAATCATCTGAGGTAAGATATAGGTTTGGATTGTTGTCATAGGTGCTCTGTCCATATGCGGCGGCGCCTTTTAACTTAATCGTTGGTGTAACCTGTGCTTCTATTCCCAATTCTGCACCAATGTTTCTCTTGTCCACATTCGTAAGTACTTCCTGCACAAAAGCTGTGGTGGAGCTTCTATCCTGAACGGAAATTCCGTCGGCATAAAAGAAGGAAATTTCAGAACCGTCCTGCAGTAAGGAATAATAACCTGTGAGTCGTGCTTTTACCAATGGAGTACGGAAGAGGTAACTTCCATCAACATTCAATGTTTTCTCTTCTGTCAGCCCTAAAACCGTTGCGTTGTTTTGCCGAGAGTTTGAGAATGAATTACGCAAAGAGGGGGCATCAGTAAAGTACGATCCGTTGAATTCCAGTGCGTGTTTTCCTGTGATTTTATAGGTTAGTCCTGCTTTCCCACCATAGGTTGTAAAATCAAGTTCTTTACTTTTTCCGAAAGATTCATTTCCTTCGGCATAAGAACCGTTTCTGTAAAGTCCATTTCGTTGATAACTGGTCTTTCCAAGTTTTCCGGCAACATAAAAGTCGACAGCGGAATAAGAAAATTGGCCTTGTACAAAGCCATCGTATTCTGTGGCGTCCAGTTCATAGTTATATTTGAATGTATCGCCTTTTCCAACAATTTTGTTCGGATTGTCCAAATCATTCTGTGCGGCATCCCCGGAATTGAAGGTATCCACGTCCAAATAGCCATTCCCGCCGAGCAAGTCAAGCATATTCGCATAATTATGTGAGTTCAAACTTCTAAAGTTCACTGCTGCAGTTAACGCAATATTATCTGTCAAGCGCGCATTTAGAATTGTGTTGGCCATTAATTGGTTGTCGTCATTTCGATCTTCATAATGATAATATCGGGACGTACCACCGTAAAAAATATTGGTTTCGTAAATATCCTGCCAGTCGATCTGCCCATCGTTTACAAAAGAGGAATATGCTCTGTAAGCTCCTTCATAATTGGGACCAATGGGGTCGGCAAGAAAATAGCTTGGAAGTTTCTGGTAATATGATGGATCTGGATTTGGAGCATTGTCATAACCCAAACGGCTGTTGCTCAATTTCCCAAACTGATAGCCCACGTTTGTATTCAATTCAATTCTATCGGTAATATTCCAATAATGGTTGAGCATTATCACTGGCTCTTCCACTTCTTTGGTGCGGGAATTTCTCATTTCACCTTCTTGGTCTCCCCAATAAGAATTGTATCGAGTCCCTTTCAGGTCGTAGACTTCTTGCGTATTAGCAGAAGATTTTCCTCTTCTATTTGGAGTGTAAAATGCGGTAAAGTTCAGGCTATGCCTATCGTTCAATATTTTTTCCACGGAGGCAAAAAAGGAATTGGCATCATAAAGAGTTCCATCGTTGAATCCTTCATCGGCAAACCGTCTGGAGACCAAGAAGGAATAGGCCCATCCATTGGAGGAGACACCACTATTGTACGAGCCCATAATTCGGCCCCGATAGCTTCGATTGCTACTGGCGTATGACACCCTACCTCCTTTGCGGTACTGTGAGGCGCGCATAATAATATTGGTAGTTCCGGCCAAATCACCAAAATTGTATTCATTGGCAGAGATTCCCATTGAAAACATCTGGTTTCGTTGGGCATCGTTCAGCCCTCCCCAGTTGCTCCATTGCGGTCTTCCATCGTATAATTTGTTCATTTCAAGACCATTGATCAATACTTTTCCGTCTTCGGAATCATATCCGCGCGGCCGGAAAAAAGTTGCGCTAAAATCATAGGAAGCTGCATTTAAAAAGATGTCTTTTGAGGCTTGTAGTAAACCCGAAACATTAAAGGAAGTTCCTTCATCTTCATCCAATTGGTCATCGGAAAGGCTGATGATCCCAATTTGAGCTTCAATTTCTGCAAGATCAACGGCCATCAGTACGGGAACCACTTCATTAACCTCCCCTTCATTGACCGTTACCGGGATTCTTTGGATCAAGTATCCAGATTTGGATAAAAACAAAATCTGATCGCCCAGGGGAATTTCCTGTCCTGAAATAGCAAAAACACCATCGCTATCAGAAACTGCACTAAAATTACTTCCTTGCAGGATCACTTCAACCCCCGGAATCGGTTCGCTGGAATTTGTGTCGAGCACCGATCCTTTTACAACAGTATTCTGTGCCACTGCCGTAAAACTTACCAGAAAAACAGTGCAAAAAACTAAAATGAGCTTGTTCATTCTCTTCATTAAAATTATATGATACCTTTGTTCAAAATATGAGGCAAAACTACATTATTTAAATGAAAGAAGTACTTTTGATCCCGAATTTATAACCCATAAAAATAGTTGTTCTTCAGAAAATGAAACTAATCAATTTAACAATATTCGCATTACTGCTTACCGGCTACTTTGCTCATTCTCAAGAAAAGAAGCAATACAAGGTAAATACTGTAGCTTTTTATAATGTAGAGAATCTTTTCGATTATGAGGACGATCCGCTCATCTTTGACGAAGATTATACACCTGAAGGGAAAAACAATTGGACCAAAGAGATTTATGAGCACAAATTGTCCCAATTGGCGAAAGTTATATCAGAAATTGGAGCTGATGTTACTGGTACCGCGCCAGCCATTATCGGTGTTTCGGAAGTGGAAAATCGGCGTGTGTTGGAAGATCTTGCAAACCAAGAACAGTTAGTGGCCCAGGATTATGGAATTGTACATCAGGAAAGTCCCGATCGGCGCGGAATTGATGTTGGGCTCTTGTACAAAAAGAAACTATTCACCCCTATCAACTATCAAGCGCATGAACTGGTTTTATATGATGCCCAAGACCGATCCAAACGTATTTATACACGCGACCAATTGTTGGTGAGCGGAATTCTGGATGGCGAAATGATCCATATTATTGTAAACCACTGGCCTTCACGTTATGGCGGGGAAGAGCGTAGCAGGCCCAACCGTTTAAAAGCGGCCGAACTAAACAAAAAAATCACGGACTCGCTTTTCAGTCTTGACCCCTATGCGAAAATCATTACCATGGGCGACTTCAACGATGATCCGACCAACCACAGCATCAAGGAGGTTTTAAAGACCAATAACGATCGGGATAAAATGAAAATCAAGGAGTTACACAACCCGTATGAAGACATGCACAAAAAAGGGATGGGCACCTTGGCCTATAGAGATGCGTGGAATCTTTTTGACCAGATAATAATTTCCACCGAACTTGCGAAAAAAGATTATTCCTCTTATCGATTATATAAAGCAGGGATTTTCAACAAAAAATATCTGCAGACTCCGCGAGGTCAATACAAAGGCTATCCATACAGAAGCTATGTCAATGGCTATACCGGTGGATACAGCGACCACTTTCCGGTATATATCTATTTGATAAAGGAAAAGATTTCCAATAATTAAATACCATTAACAGAACAAAAAAAAATGTAGGCCGTAATCCACGAACCTACATTTTTGTTTTATAATCTCTTTTTATATTATAACCACTGATCCCAGGGAATCCTACTCAGGATCAAAACTGATGTGATGACAAAAAATATGGACAGCGTCTTAAATTTGGCGTGGGAAAGAAGTTTCTTTTTATGTTTGGAATAACCAATGGTTACAAAAACCGCTGCCAATATCATCACAAAGGGATGTTCTACTGCATAAAGTCTGAACTCAGAGTTTTTCATTACTTCTCCCATTCCAATATTTGAAATATTCTGCAATCCCAAGGGTGAAATAAAGTAAAGCACAAGCCCAATAAGAAGTTGAATATGGGTAACGATCAAAGCGAAGAGGGAAATTCGGAAATCCTTAGCGCTATATTCCCTTTTGGAAAAAAAGCCTGCAAGCGCATTAATAACGGCCAACAAAACAATAAGAAGGACTAAATAAGCCCAGTAAGAGTGAATGATCTGAACGGTTCTATACATTTTAAATCGATTTTAAGATTTTTCCAAAGATAGGATTTATAAATAAAAAAAATGCCCCAAAATATTGGGGCATTTT
>CAZMDY010000023.1:0-19191 GCA_964565295.1 uncultured Aequorivita sp.
CGTGATTTTCATTATAACAGCTGTTTCCAACGGAGCCAATCTTACCGACGGAATTGATGGTTTGGCGGCGGGTACTTCGGCTATTATTGGCGGCACGCTCGCACTGTTTGCCTGGGTTTCGGGCAACATGATATTTTCAGATTATTTGAATATAATGTACATACCCAACACAGGGGAAATGACAATTTTTATTACCGCATTTGTGGGGGCATTGATCGGATTTTTATGGTACAACACTTATCCCGCCCAAGTTTTTATGGGCGACACGGGAAGTTTGACCATCGGAGGGATCATAGCTGTAATTGCCATTGCTTTACGAAAGGAATTGTTGATCCCTGTTTTGTGTGGCATTTTTCTGATGGAAAACCTTTCCGTGGTAATGCAGGTAAGTTGGTTTAAATATACAAAAAGGAAATTCGGCGAAGGTAGACGAATTTTCAGAATGTCTCCTTTGCATCATCATTATCAAATAAAAGGTTTTCACGAAAGTAAAATTGTAACCCGGTTTTGGATCGTTGGGATTTTTCTTGCCATCGTTACCATTGTTACTTTAAAGATTAGATAAACAATGAGGGGTTTACAATTTGTAAACAAAAAATTATGAAGGAGATTATTGAAATTCCAAATGAAAAAGAATCAGCTGCACAGGGATAATCGTAAACAAAAAATCGTGATCCTTGGCGGTGGCGAAAGCGGAGTAGGAACGGCCATTTTGGCCAAACAGAAAAAGTTTGATGTGTTTGTGTCAGACTTTGGGGAGATAAAAGAAAGATACAAACAAGTTCTTATAAATAATGGGATTGAATGGGAGTCGGAAGGTCATTCCGAAACAAGGGTTCTCAGCGCAGATCTGGTGGTAAAAAGTCCTGGAATTCCCGAAAAGGCACCTATAGTAAAAAAGCTGATGGAAGAAGGGATCAAAGTGATTTCAGAGATTGAATTTGCTTCAAAATATACTGAATCGCAGATAATTGGAATCACTGGCAGCAACGGTAAAACAACAACGGCAACCTTGGTTTTCGAACTCTTGAACAAAGGGGGAATGAATGTAGCTCTGGGCGGAAATATAGGGAAAAGCTTTGCCGCACAAGTAGCCGAAGAAACATTTGATCATTTTGTGCTTGAACTGAGCAGTTTTCAACTGGATGGAATCGAAACTTTTTCACCACACATTGCAATTATGACCAATTTGAGCCCTGATCATTTGGACAGATATGATTATAAATATGAAAATTATATCGCATCAAAATTCCGGATCGTAATGAACCAAACCCAAGCGGATTATTTTATTTATGATGCCGATGATATTGAAATATCGAAATGGCTTTCAGAAAACCCCATCAAATCCCAAAAACTTCCTTTTTCAGTTAAAAGGGAACTGGAAAAAGGAGCTTATAAAAAAGAAGACAAAATAATAATAACAATAGACAAAAATATATTCAGTATGCCATTATCAGATATTTCATTACAAGGAGCACACAATATAAAAAACGCGATGGCAGCTTCGACTGTCGCCAAATTATTGAAAATCAGAAAAGAAACTATCCGCAAAAGTCTTGAAGAATTTTCAGGAGTGGAACATAGGTTGGAAAAAGTGTTGAAGATCAACAATGTGGTCTACATAAATGATTCCAAAGCCACCAACGTAAATGCGACTTTTTATGCCTTGGACAGCATGGAAAACCCAACAATCTGGATCGTGGGAGGCGTGGATAAAGGCAATGATTATACCCCGCTTTTGCCTTTGGTAAATGAAAAAGTGAAAGCGATAATCTGCTTGGGTCTTGACACTCAAAAAATATTCGATGTGTTCGGTAATGTTGTCGATACAATGTTTGAAACCGATTCGATGGCGGTTGCTGTAGAAATGGCATACAAACTGGCAGAGCGAAACAATACGGTGCTGCTATCCCCGGCTTGTGCCAGTTTCGATTTGTTTCAAGACTATGAAGACAGGGGAAGACAGTTTAAAGAAGCTGTCCGTAAACTTTGATCAATCTAATATAGGAAAACAAGCAAAAAGGTGAAAAGTATTTTTAACTACATACAAGGAGACAAAGCAATCTGGGGAATCGTGAGCCTATTGGCCGTGTTTTCTTTTTTGCCGGTGTACAGTTCCAGTAGCAACCTGGCCTATTTGTATGGAGACGGCCGTACTTTGCCCTATTTGCTAAAACATTTTGCACACTTGGTCCTGGGATTTGGGATTTTGTATGGCATACATAAAATTCCGTATAATTATTTTCGAGGGTTGTCGATTATTGCTTTGCCAGTGGTGATAATATTGTTGATCATAACCATGGCAGAAGGTACTACCATTAGTGGCGCCAACGCCAGTCGGTGGATCCGATTGCCTTTTGTGGGGATCACCTTCCAAACTTCTACCTTGGCCGGGGTTGTCCTCATGGCCTATGTGGCTCGCTATCTTTCGCGGATCAAAGATCGTAACATTGAGTTCAAAGAAACCATTCTGCCCCTATGGCTGCCCGTGTTCTTGGTGCTTGGATTGATTCTTCCAGCAAACTTTTCCACAACTGCAATTTTCTTTGCAATGATTGTCATACTGGTATTTATTGGAGGTTATCCCTTAAAGTATCTCGGAATAATATTGGGTTTTGGACTGCTTTTCCTTACGCTATTTATCACTACGGCAAAGGCTTTTCCAGGCTTGTTTCCGAACCGGGTGGACACATGGATGAACCGTGTTGAGAATTTTTCAAATGGTCAAGACACCGAAGCTGACTATCAAATTGAGAAAGCCAAAATAGCTATTGCCTCTGGAGGGATCACCGGTTTGGGTCCAGGGAAAAGTGTTCAGAAAAACTTTTTGCCCCAGTCATCCTCTGATTTTATTTATGCAATTATCGTTGAGGAATTTGGCCTATTGGGAGGATTGGTCCTGATGTTTCTGTATTTGTTCCTACTGTTCCGAATTGTGGTGGTGGCCCATAAATCCACTTCTGTTTTCGGGAAACTTATGGTAATTGGGGTTGGTTTGCCAATCGTTTTTCAGGCGATGATAAATATGGCCGTGGCCGTGGAACTTTTTCCGGTAACGGGGCAAAACCTGCCGCTGGTTAGCAGTGGTGGAACCTCAATATGGATGGCATGCTTGGCTTTGGGGATGATTCTGAGCGTAAGCGCCAAACGCGAAGTGGAACCCAAGGAAGAAATGGAGGAAAATCCATTGGATATTTTAAGCGAAACGATATAAAAGAAGATACTTACGAATTGAAACGAAAATTCATCATATCAGGCGGAGGAACGGGAGGACATATTTATCCGGCAATTGCTATTGCCAATGAATTGATAACTTCTTTCCCATCTGCTGAATTTCTTTTTGTGGGCGCAAAGGACCGTATGGAAATGGATAAAGTTCCACAAGCTGGATATCCGATCAAAGGTCTGTGGATTTCTGGTGTGCAACGCAGCTTGTCCCTTCAAAATTTGGCGTTTCCTTTTAAATTGATTTCAAGCCTGTACAAGTCGAATGCAATTCTCAACGAATTTAAACCAGACCTCGCCATAGGAACTGGAGGATATGCGAGTGCGCCGTTGTTGCGGATGGCTTCAATGAAAAGAATACCGTGTTTAATCCAAGAGCAAAACAGCCACGCAGGAATAACCAATAGATGGCTGGGTAATAAAGTCCAAAGTATTTGTGTGGCTTATGAAAACATGGATAAATTCTTTCCTTCAGATAAAATCCGATTTACAGGAAACCCAGTACGACAGGATTTGTTGGATATTTCCTTGAACCGGGAAGAAGCGATCCAATATTTTGGATTGGACAGAACGAAAAAAACACTTCTTGTTCTCGGAGGGAGTCTTGGGGCCAAAAGAATAAACGAACTGATCCATAAATCGCTGCCTTTTTTTGAAAGACACGACCTTCAAGTGGTTTGGCAATGTGGAAAATATTATGAAGGAACTTATATGGAAATAAGAAATAAAAATGTTAAAGTCCACGCTTTTTTAAATCGAATGGACCTGGCGTATTCAGCGGCGGATTTTATAATTTCCAGGGCGGGTGCATTGTCTGTTTCCGAAGTGTGCTTGGTTGGAAAACCGGTGTTGTTCATTCCTTCCCCAAACGTAGCGGAGGACCATCAAACAAAAAATGCGCTTGCAATTACCCAAAAGAACGCTGCTTTGATGATAAGGGAAAATGAGCTGGAAGCGACTTTTGAAATTAAATTCGCTGAATTACTCGCCTCAGAGGAGCAACAATTGGCGCTTTCTGAGAACATAAAAAAATTGGCGAAACCGAATGCTGCAAAAGATATTGTCGAAGAAGTCAGAAACCTATTGAAAACAAATTGAAGAACGCACTATTTTGATTGACCTTAAAAACATACAGACCCTTTATTTCGTTGGCGTCGGCGGCATTGGAATGAGTGCGCTTGCTCGGTATTTCAAAATGCTTGGCAAAAATGTTTATGGCTATGACAAAACAGCGACCGAATTGACCGCGGAACTGATTTCAGAAGAAATCCCGGTCATGTACATCGACGAGGTTTCTTCAATTCCGGAATCGGTTTCTTCCAATAAGAACGATGTTCTGGTAGCTTACACCCCGGCGGTTTCAAAAGAAAACAAGATTTTGGCGTATTTTTCTTCTGAAGGATTTTCCCTTGTAAAGCGAGCTGCGCTTTTAGGAGCTATTTCACGCGAAACTCTGTGCCTCGCCGTTGCTGGCACGCACGGGAAAACGACCACTTCTGCGATTCTTGCACATTTAATGGCCGATAGCGGAATGCCGGTTACAGCCTTTCTTGGTGGAATAGCGGAGAACTACAATTCAAATTTTATCTTTAAAGGCAGTGGGATCACCGTGGTGGAAGCCGATGAATTCGATCGTTCGTTTTTGCAATTACGGCCGGACATTGCCTGCGTAACCTCAATGGATGCCGACCATCTCGATGTTTACGGCACTGGTGCTGAAGTGGAAAATGCCTTTAGGACTTTTGTGGGATTAATTGCCGATAAGGAAAAAGTATTTATAAAAAGCGATTTGTCCTTGGATGGAATGACGGTCGGCATTAATGAGATTGCGGACTATGAAGCCCGAAACATACGAATTGAAAATGGTAGTTATATTTTCGATCTTAAAACCCCGAATTTGCATATAGAGAACTTGGTCTTCAAGCTTCCGGGTCATCACAATCTATCAAATGCCGTGATGGCTCTTGGCATGGCAATCAAGGCAGGGGCTCCGATAGAGCGTCTGTCAAAGTCCCTAGCAAGTTTTTCAGGTATAAGACGGCGTTTTTCATATAAAATCAATACTGAGAGATTGGTTCTTATTGATGATTATGCCCATCATCCTGCCGAGATCGACGCTCTTTTTCAAGCGGTGAACGAGCTATACCCTGACAATCGAAAACAAATTGTTTTTCAGCCCCATCTGTTCAGCCGGACCCGTGATTTTTCAGAGGCTTTTGCTAAAAGTCTTTCCCAGTTTGATGAAGTGGTCCTATTGGATATTTATCCGGCCCGAGAAGAAGCCATTGAAGGAATAACATCAAAATGGTTGTTGGATCAGATAGATTCAGAACACAAGAGATTGGTTTTTAAATCTGCCTTGCCCGAGGTTCTTTTAGAATCCAAATGCAGGATAAAACTACTGGTAGGCGCAGGAGATATTGGAGCCGAAGTGGCCAAAATAACCAAAAAGATAGAAGATGAGACGAATAGCTGAATTGTTGAAATTTACGTTTTTGTTAGGGCTATTGGTCTTTCTTTTCGGCTTTGGTAAAAAACGGAATGATAAAAGGAAATTGACCAAGGTGGAAGTGGAATTTGTCGATTCAAACACCCCTTTTATTACCTATAATGCCGTTAATAAGTTGTTGATACAAAATAATGTGGAGGTGACGGAGATAGGCAAGGAAACTTTAGTTTTGAAAGAAATGGAAAATCGATTGCGTGAAAACCCAATGGTTCGGGAGGCTCAGGTTTTTGTGACCATAGATGGGGTTTTGGGAGCCAAAATAGAACAGCGGGATCCGGTGGGGCGCATATCCAGAAACCATCCAGAGCCGGATTATTATTTGGATGCAGAGGGAAGAGAGATGCCTTTGTCCACTGTGTATTCTGCTCGGGTTCCTTTGGTAACCGGAATTTCACCGGAAGATTATGCCAAGGTGTCGTCATTGCTGTTGCAAATTCGCCAAGATGATTTTATGAGGCACCATGTTGTGGGTTTGCATCAACAACTCAATGGCGAAATAGAATTGGAACTGAGAAAAACCGATGCTAAGGTTCTTTTTGGCAAACCGAGAAGTATAGCCAGAAAGTTTCAGAATTTTAAAGCATTTTATAAAAAAACAAATCAGGATAGTACGCTATATGGGTACAACAAAATAAACCTGAAATTTGAAAGTCAAGTAATAGCTACAAAAAAACAAGGCCATGGAAAATGATAATATTGCTGTCGGACTGGACATAGGGACAACCAAGATAGTCGCCATGATTGGTCGTAAAAACGATTATGGAAAAATGGAGGTTTTGGGCATTGGAAAAGCCAAAAGTCTCGGCGTGCATCGCGGTGTGGTGAACAATATAACCCAAACCATCCAATCCATTCAACAAGCTGTTCAAGACGCTGAAACTGCATCCGGGATGAAGATTAAGGAAGTTGTTGTGGGCATAGCCGGTCAACATATCCGAAGTCTCCAACATAGTGATTACATCACCCGTGCGGACGGGGAAGAGGTGATCAAGGAGGAGGATATCGACCGTCTTTGCAATCAAGTCCATAAATTGGTAATGCTTCCTGGGGAGGAAATTCTCCATGTTTTGCCACAGGAATTTAAGGTGGATGGACAAGGGGAAATAAAGGAGCCTATCGGGATGTATGGAGCGCGGTTGGAAGCCAATTTCCACGTAGTTGTGGGGCAGGTGGCGTCCATAAGAAACGTAGGAAGGTGTATAAAAAGCGCTGGTCTTGAGCTTTCGGCGATTACATTGGAACCTTTGGCCTCCGCAAAAGCAGTGCTCAGCCAGGAGGAGAAAGAGGCCGGAGTGGCATTGATCGATATTGGTGGGGGCACGACCGATTTGGCTATTTTCAAAGATGGTATAATTAGGCACACCGCTGTTATTCCTTTTGGCGGAAATGTTATTACCGACGATATTAAAGAAGGATGTTCGATCATTGAAAAACAGGCCGAACTGCTTAAAATCAAATTTGGCTCGGCCTGGCCTGGGGAAAACAAGGAGAATGAGATCGTCTCCATTCCTGGATTGCGTGGAAGGGAGCCTAAAGAAATCAGTTTAAAAAACCTTTCGAAGATCATCCATGCACGGGTGGTTGAAATTATCGAACAGGCATATATGGAAATAAAAAATTACGGGCATGAGGAACAGAAAAAGAAACTGATCGCCGGGATTGTGCTCACAGGAGGAGGCGCCCAGTTGCAACATATCAAACAGCTTGTGGAGTATATTACGGGTATGGACACGCGCATTGGCTATCCCAACGAACATTTGGCCGGAGACAGTGACGTCGAAACCACCAGCCCAATGTACGCCACTGCAGTTGGTCTTGTTCTGAACAGTTTGGAGAGCAAAGGAAGGTCCTCTTTGTTAACACGTTTTCCGCCAGTAAAGACAGCGGAAGCCAATAATCAGGAAGCCGAGGAAGTTGCAAGTGAAGATGAATTGGACAAAAATGCTGAAAAAGAGGAAAAACAACCCAAGGAAAAGAAACGGTTTTTCGATAAGTGGGCCGAAAAGTTTAAGGAATTCCTAGATAATGCCGAGTAATTACGAGTTTGAAATACAGAAAAGTGTAAGTAATAAATATTCATGAATATAAAACGATAAAGATATGAGCAGCACAACAGAATTTGACAACATTTCATTTGACCTGCCCAAGAACCAATCCAATGTTATAAAAGTGATAGGTGTTGGAGGGGGCGGGAGCAACGCGATCAACCATATGTTCCGCCAGGGAATTAAAGGTGTGGATTTCGTAATCTGTAATACCGATGCACAAGCTTTGGACAATAGTCCGGTACCTGTAAAGATACAATTAGGCATCTCGTTAACCGAAGGCTTGGGCGCAGGTGCCAATCCGGAAGTAGGGGAGCAATCGGCCGTAGAGAGTATGGAGGAGATAAAAAATATGCTCACCACCAACACCAAAATGATTTTCATAACCGCAGGAATGGGAGGCGGAACTGGTACTGGAGCCGCTCCAATAATCGCCCGGATGGCCAAGGATATGGACATTCTTACGGTAGGAATTGTTACCATTCCCTTTCAATTTGAAGGCAAGACCAGAAATGAACAAGCACAGGTTGGAGTCGAGAAATTACGTCAGAATGTAGATTCATTGGTGATCATCAACAACAATAAATTGCGCGAAGTATATGGTAATCTGGGGTTTAAGGCGGGGTTTTCAAAAGCGGATGAGGTTTTGGCTACGGCCGCCCGGGGAATTGCCGAGGTTATAACACATCATTTTACGCAGAACATCGACCTTCGGGATGCTAAAACGGTGCTTTCCAATAGTGGAACGGCAATAATGGGAAGTTCCACCGCTTCAGGAGGCAATAGAGCCAAAGAGGCCATAACCAATGCACTTGATTCTCCATTGTTGAACGATAATAAAATTAGGGGTGCAAAAAATGTCTTGTTATTGATTGTTTCTGGTTCGGATGAAATCACAATTGATGAAATAGGCGAAATTAGCGACCATATCCAAGAACAAGCCGGCCATAGTGCCAATATTATAATGGGAGTGGGGGAAGAAGAAAGCTTGGAAGGGTCCATTTCCATAACCATAATTGCAACGGGATTTAATGCCGAGCAACAAAACGAAATAGTAAATACCGAATCCAAAAAAATAATACATACTTTGGAAGACGAACAAAAGGCCGAGCAAACTTTATTGCCAAAGAAAACCGGAGGGTCTGTACATATTCCCCAAACCCCCGCGGCACCTAAACAAACGGTTCAATCGCCGATAATCAAACACACACTTTTTGATGAGGTGGATGATGACGCACCGGCTTTTAAAGGATACATTGAAACTTCCGAGTTGCTACGTAATATCCATGTTTCTTATGAAGAGGTGTCGGCTAAAAAATTGGAAGAATTTGAACAAGTTGAAATCAACAAAGTAAACGTCAATGAATTTGTTATTGTTGAAGCTCCCAAAACAAACAATGTTTCTGCTGAAAACGTTCATTCCGATCCTAAAGAGGATATGTTGATGTTCGATCTGCCTATCAAACCCGAAGTCCAAAAAAGCACAGGTACTGAGAATGGTACATCCAAACAGAGCAATAATTCAGAAAATAAGAACCCCAAAGAGATTCATTCAGACCCACAAATTTCCAAAGATGGTCTAATTAGATATACGCTCACAGATTACCAAAAAATAGAGGATGATCTGAATACAGCCAAGCCTACGTCTAAAGTAAAACCAGAGCCCGAAGATGAGGAGATTGTTTTTGAAACACGGACCGTTTCCGAGCCGGAAGCGCAAGCACTTACAGGCGAAGAAGACCCATTCAATACTCCTTTGTCAAAATTGTTGAGGGAGAGAGCTGAAGAAAGGAAGCGGAAAATGAAAGAGTTCAATTACAAGTTCAAGAATAGTCCATCCCACATCGATGAGATTGAAAAACAGCCCGCTTATAAACGTATGGGCATTGATTTGGACAATCCAACCAATGAATCCAATCTATCCCGGACTTCCGTTAACACTGATGAAGACGGGATTGAATTGCGAAAAAACAACTCGTTTTTGCATGACAATGTGGATTGATTGATGTTCTGCATATTTATCGTTTTTAACCGTTCCAAACGCTCATTTGGGACGGTTATTTTTTTAGCGGCAAGCAGTTTTAAATTATAATTGCAATTTCTAAAGATTCTTATTTCAAATTTTATATTTAATGAGTAACTTCGCACCCAATCCAAAAATCAGAAAATGAGCTTGCAGGAAAAGGTTATGGAGGCGATGAAGGCCGCGATGAAAGCAAAGGACGCCCAGTCTTTGGAAGCTCTTCGGTCAATAAAGTCTGCATTGCTTTTGGCACAGACAGAAACTGGATCCAAGATGGAATTGACAGAGGACCAGGAGATGAAGTTGCTTCAAAAACAAGTGAAACAGCGAAAGGACAGCGCCGAAATATATAAAAAACAAGGTCGCCCCGATTTGGCCGAACCTGAATTGGCCCAAGCGGAAATAATTGAACGGTTTTTGCCAAAACAAATGTCCACGGATGAAGTAGCGGTAATTGTCGAACGCATTATTGAAGAGACTGGAGCTACCAGTATGGCAGATATGGGAAGAGTAATGGGCGCCGCCAGTTCGGAACTTTCCGGAAAGGCCGATGGCAAGACTATATCGACCATTGTAAAGTCCAAACTGGCTTAAATAACTTTAAGAATTGGATGGGTTTTGGGTGTAGGCCGTTATATACATCCGTTTTTTTTATTAATTATATGGCCGCGTGGCGCAACTGAATAGCGCATCAGATTTCGGCTCTGAGGGTTGGGGGTTTGAATCCCTCCGCGGTCACTAAATAAAACGCTAATTTGCTTGAACGATCGTAGGTTCAGCGGGTTAGCGTTTATTAATTTTGTATGGTTACTGTATTGTTTATGGAAATTAGCGGATATTTTGTCAAAAAAATCTTTATGACGAAACGTTTTATATCCTTAAAAATCCCTCTTAGCAATAAGAAGAAGTGCCTCTATTCTATGCTGAATTTCTAAAGACTAAAACTAAGAAGAGACCAATACTGCTCTTTTCCAAACTGAGGATAGAAGTTAAAAAATCATTAAATACCTTTTAGAGAGTCGTTTGTCTATTGAATTATTGATAATTTTATGGGTGTGATAAAGAAAAACAGTTCATTTTGGTCTCTAATAGATTTAATAGTGCGATTGAAAAACTTTACAAAGCCTTCCATCTCGGAACGCTTAATCCTGAGTGTTGTAACCAGTGCGCGGTAGGGAATATTTGCGACAATACGGATGGGTGGAAGCACCTCACGGATGTTCATGGCTCCACGAAATTGAATTATGTTGGATTGGTAAACGAAAACTTGGGTCGGCGGTTCAATGGATATAAACCTTCTGAGCTCCTTGGAATTGAGGCGGCTTTTCTCAAAGGCTGCGGATATTCACTTCCTTTAACCCCCAAATCCCAACGAAATGTAAATGTGGGCGATAAAGACATTCTGTTTTACGGTCTTTGTTCAGCGGTCGGATATCTTTGCCAATTGGAGGGAATCCCAAATGTTATGGATTGCAGGTCACTATTTGATTTTAAGCCTTCTAATTCCGCAGCCTCTGCTCTTCCCGCTGTGGCGAAATAAGTTGGTTGTGTAGATTTTTTTATTGTTCCATAAATATGGTCAATTGGATTTACATTCTTATCTTTAGAGAATCAGAAAAACAATTTTGGAAGAAAAGACCCACTTTTCCATTAAACATTGGAACGAGGACGACCGACCGCGCGAAAAGATGTTGCAGAAAGGACGTATTGCACTTAGTGATGCCGAACTTATAGCAATCCTCATCGGTTCTGGGAGTAGAGATGAAAGTGCTGTTTCCTTAAGCCAGCGTATTCTGGTCGCTGCGAGTAACAATCTTAGTGAATTGGGAAAATTTTCAATTTCCGAATTGACAAAGTTCAAAGGAATAGGAGAGGCAAAAGCAATCACCATTGTTGCCGCAATGGAGCTTGGCCGTCGTCGAAGGTCGGGAGAGGCCCTGGATCGAAAGAAAATTAGTTCCAGTGGTGACGCCTTTGAAATTGTCCAACCCATTATTGGCGAACTTCCGCATGAGGAATTTTGGATAGTTTATCTGAACAATTCAAATAAAATAATAAAATTTGGCCAAATAAGTAAAGGCGGCATAACCGGGACCATGGTCGATGCCCGTTTGGTTTATAAGGAGGCCCTTCAAATTGGTGCCGTCGGACTTATTTTGGCACACAATCATCCTTCGGGCAGTCTAAAACCCAGCCAAGCGGACATCCTACTTACAAAAAAACTAAAAATTGCTGGTGAAAGTTTGGACATAAAGGTGCTCGATCATTTGATTGTAACCGAAAAAGCCTACTTTAGTTTTGCCGATGAACACTTGTTGTAGCTTTCTATGTTGCTAATCCACCTTGATAAAATCACTCCTCGCGCCAATTATATTTTTAAACATATTTGTATCGATATGTTGGGCGTTGAAATTGCCTTCTCTACGACCTTAGAGGAATTTATAGCGCACCAAGGCCCAAAAATTTCTTATGGGAAACGACCAATGGGAAATGAACTTTTTTTTCAAAGCCAAGGTCTGTTGGAACAACAAGGATTTGAAAGTTTTGATATAACAGTCAAAAAATGGGAGGAAACTTTTTGCTTTTTTACGGTTTCAGGCTCCAGTGCATTGCCATTTGACATTTTCGCCTCCAGTTTTTATCTTTTGAGCCGGTATGAGGAATATCTCCCCCACGTTAAGGATGAGAAAGGTAGATTTATGGCTACTGAAAGTTTGGCCTACCAGGCCGGTTTTCTGCATCAGCCAGTGGTGGATATTTGGGCCAATAAATTTAAATTGAAACTTCTGGAACAGTTTCCACAACTTGACTTTTCTGAAAAGAAAATGAAAGTCCATCCTGTGGTTATGGCATCCCAGCCTTATATGTTCAAATATAAAGGGATTTTGCGTTCGGTCTTAGGTTATGCGAATGACATTTCCCAAGGAAAATTTAAGCGGCTTGTAGAGCGAACCCAGGTAATCCTAGGCTTAAAAAAAGATCCTGCAGATACTTTTAAGTGGATTATCAACAATGCTCGTCATAGCAACTTTGAATTGACTGTTTTTTTCTTGCTTGGAAATTCATTGAATATACGGGAAGGGATGAATGCCCATCGCCAAGAACGTAAGTTGCTCATTAAATATGTTTCTGATTACAAGGAAGTTGGACTTATTTTCTCGTTTGAAAACCTTTCAAAATATGAAGAATTGAAGAAAGAGGAAAGGCGCATGGAACTCATCACCAATCGTTCATTAAGAAGCTCCATAAATGCTGAGTTCCTCATTAACCTTCCCGATATTTACCGCAATTTATTGGAACTTCAGATCGGCAGGGATTTCACTATGGTGTTTCACGACACGGCTGGATTTCGCGCGGGCACTTGTACTCCTTTTCTTTTTTATGATTTGGATTATGAAATAAAAACGCCACTGCGTATCCATCCGGCAACAATGACAACCCAGGCTTTTCAAAAACGATATTCCGCCGACATCGAGAAAACAGTCGATGGTTTTCTCTCTGAAGTAGAACGGGTAGGGGGAACCTTTACCCTAATTTTTTCAAACCACGATTTTTCTTCCAATGAAGACAATAAAATATGGCGTAGTATTTTTTCAGAAAAATTACCGCATTATGCAAAATAGGATGATCACGGACGTGTTTTTTGATCTGGACCATACATTGTGGGATTTTGATCGAAATTCAGAATTGGCATTGCGAAGGGTTTTTACCAACCATCAAATTGAGTTGAATGTTTCCGATTTTATAAAAGTGTATGAGCCTATTAATCTACAATATTGGCGAATGTTTAGGAAAGACCTGATTTCCAAGGACGAACTTCGCCGCGGGCGGTTAATCGAAACATTCGATTTCTTCAATATGAAATTTCCTCTGGCCTACATTGATAGTTTGGCCAAAAGTTACATAGAAGAACTTCCTGTGGACAATCATTTGTTTTCTGGAACTCTTGAAACTCTTGACTATCTTTCCAATAAATATAATCTTCATATAATTACCAACGGATTCCAAGAAGTGCAACATTTAAAGTTGAAAAATAGTGGAATTGCGAAATATTTTAATACCATTACAACTTCGGAAGAGGCGGGAGTAAAAAAACCACATCACTCCATTTTTAAACTCGCAATGGCAAAAGCCTCGGTTTTACCGTACAAAAGTATTATGGTTGGAGACTCTCTGGAAGCCGATATATTCGGGGCAAAAGCAGTAGGAATGAATACGCTGTTTTTCAATTATAGAAATGAGAAAATGATGGGATCTGAATCATTCATTAAAAATTTAGTAGAGATTAGACAGCATCTTTGATACTATCCTATCAAGAAATACGTTAGTGAGGCTTAATTATCCCCACAAAAATGAAAAAGATACTATTCTATGGTATTGTTGTATTTAGCTGTTCTCTATTTTTTGCTGCCTGCGTCAGGGATACCAATTTTGATCAGATAGAGGAAATCACGTTGACTCCCATTGTTGAATTCGATGCCATTTATTTTGATTTACCGGCGAATCGTTTTTTCGATTCTATTACTTCCACTCCAATTTTAACGGTAACTGATACCACGAAAATTAAATTTCTTGACGATGAATTCCTTCGGAACAATTTGAAACGTTTGGAGTTTTATTTCAAATTTACCAATAGCATTCCTAATGATTTCCAGGTTGATTTTCAGTTTTTGAGCGAGGCCAATGATATTGCTTATGATGTCAGAACCTCAGTTTTACCCGGCACTCTTGATTCTCCTGTAATTACCGCATTATTCGAAAACATTGCGGAACAGGACATTCTTAGGATTACTCAAGCCAATAAACTTGTAGTGTTGGTAACCATAGCGTCGGCTGATGACAATCTAGAAGGCACTCTAAACCTGAAGTCGAAAGGCACCTATTTTCTGGAGTATTAGCCCATGCGAAATTTATTGACTTACTTTCTATGTCTCATAGGGTTTTTTGCTATTTCCCAAAATAAGCAAATTCTGTATGGGTTTGAAGAGATTCCCCAATCGTTACTGGTAAATCCAGGAACGAAGGTTGATCATGAAATACATATTGGAATCCCCTTGTTATCCCAAATTCACTTAAATGGAGGATCTACCGGCGTAACCGTTTATGATATTTTCCAAGAAGGAAACGACGATATAAACAGTCGAATTCTGAACAGGATCCATAAAATGAATAACTCTGATTTTCTTACTGCTACCACTCAACTGGAACTGCTCTCTTTTGGATGGGGATCAAGGAATGCGACCTATTTTTCGGGCGGTATTTATCAGGAAATGGACTTCATCGCTTATTTTCCTCGAGACCTTGCAATTTTAGCCGTAGAGGGAAATAGGGATTACATTGGGAAATCTTTCAATTTAGGGGAAATGAGCACGACAGGAGATCTAACTACGGTATATCATTTTGGTTATAACAAACAGATAAACGGCAGGTTAACAGTGGGAGCGCGTGTGAAGTTATATTCCAGTATGCTCAGTTTTCGAAGTGTTAACAATACTGGGTATTTTTCTACCCATATTGGTGAAGACAATATTTATCAACATACAATTCAAAACGCTGACTTGACTTTTAAAACTTCGGGCTACAGGTCTTTAAAAGATTTAGATGGAAAAGATAGAATCAGTGAAATATTGGGGCGTAGCCTTTTTGGAGGTAATCTAGGACTAGGATTGGATTTCGGTTTTACTTACGATATAAATAATTCATGGAAACTTTCGGCCAGTGCGTTGGATGTGGGAGCGATTTTTAATTCCAAGGATGTAGAAAGTTATCGAGTTCACGGCTCTTATACCTTGGATGGAATAAACCTGCTTTTCCCCGGATTGGATGAGGGAGAACCCACTTTCCCATATTATGATAATTTGGAAGATGAAATTGATGCCGCTGTTTTTGTGGATACGCTTCAGTCTTCCTATGTGCAATTTAGACCTTTAAAATTGAACGCCAGTTTAAGTTATGGCTTTGGAAGATATTTCGGATATGATGGGTGCAACTGTTTGAAAATGGCCGGTAAGCAATATCACAAACACATTGTTGGCCTGCATCTTTACTCCATTTTTAGACCTAAGGGGCCCCAGGGAGCGGCGACACTGTTCTATCGTAGAAAATTTACGGATTATTTTTCTGCTAAAGTTACTTATACTGCGGATTCATATTCATTTACAAACGTGGGATTGGGCGTTTCCTCTAGTTTTGGAAATGTAAACTTCTATGTGGCTGCAGACAATCTTTTAAGGTATGGCAATTTGGCAAAGGCAAAAAACTTATCTTTACAATTAGGCTTCAACATTAAAATTGAATAGGAATGAAACATTTTTTAAAGCTTTTCATGGTGTTTTTATTTACAATTCAACTTACTGCACAAACGCGGGACTTAAACCAATATAGTTATGTTGTGGTTCCAGATAAATTTGAGTTTCAAAACAGTCCAAATCAATACCAGCTCAATTCCATGATGGTTTTTTATCTGGAAAAGTATGGATTTAATGCTTCTGTGCCCAATAAAGCATCGCATACCGACCGTTGTGATGGACTTTTTGCTGATGTGGAAGAATTGAATACTTTTTTCGGGACAAAATTACAGATCGTTTTACGTGATTGCGATTCCGAGGAAGTATATCGTAGCGATGAAGGGAAAAGCAAATATAAGGAATTCGAGAAATCCTATCAGGACGCTTTGCGCAAGGCTTTTAAAAGCGTGAAAATGCTTGGTGTACACCAAAAAAGATTAATGTTGTTGGATGATTCTAATTCAGGGAACAACAAGGATAAACCTGCCGCAACAGACAAACCAGATTTAGGGATGGTGCCCACCAATCTACCTGGATCGTTGGCCACAATAACAACTACGGCGAACTATTTAAGGGACGGGATATCATATTTACTGAGGAAAACCTCAGAAGGATTTTCTTTTTATAAAAGCAATGGTGGGGAAGATGCTGGCCAATTGCTCGGTAAAATAATTGTTATGGGACAAATCGTTAAATTTATCGATGTTTCCGGAAATGTTTTTGATGTTAATTTTGATGCATCCGGAAATTTTTCAATAATAGGCTCCACTTCGTCTTCGTCAAGGTTCTATCACCGGGTCGATTAAAAGTCATATTTATCCTTCCAAAGTTGTTTTAAATACGCTTTTAAACTATTCTCTTTTGGATTGTTTCCCGGTCTGTAAAAAGTTGTTCCTTTAATTTCTTCAGGTAAAAATTCATGAGGCACAAAATTTCCCTCGTAATTGTGGGCGTATTCATAATCTTTTCCATAACCTATTTGTTTCATTAGTTTGGTTGGTGCGTTGCGTATGGAAAGCGGAACGGACAGATCTCCTGTTTGTCGGACCAATTGTTGTGCTTGGCCAATAGCTATGTACGAAGCATTGCTTTTTGGGGAAGTGGCCAAATAAATAGTGCACTGGCTCAAAATTATCCGCGCTTCAGGATATCCTATAGTCGTTACGGCTTGAAATGTACTGGTTGCAAGCAGAAGGGCATTTGGATTTGCATTCCCAATATCTTCTGAGGCCAGGATCAATAGCCTACGGGCAATGAATTTGACGTCCTCGCCACCTTCTATCATTCTGGCTAACCAATAAACCGCAGCATTGGGATCACTTCCGCGGATTGATTTTATAAAGGCAGAAATGATATCGTAATGTTGTTCCCCGGTTTTATCATAGAGGACAGTGTTTTTTTGGGCTTTTTGCATTACCAACTCATTAGTGATTGTCACATCGCCTTCTTTTTCAGAACGTACTACAAGCTCCAGAATATTCAGAAGTTTTCGTGCATCGCCCCCGGAAAGTCTGATAATGGCTTCAGTTTCTTTAATGACAATATTTTTCTTGGATAATATCTCGTCTTCGTTTATCGCGCGATTTAATAGAGCTTCCAAATCCTCCTGGGTGAATGGTTCCAGAACGTAGACCTGGCAACGCGACAAAAGGGCGGGAATAACCTCAAAACTCGGGTTTTCTGTCGTTGCACCAATCAGCGTGACCAATCCTTTTTCAACAGCTCCCAAGAGGGAGTCCTGCTGTGATTTGCTGAATCGGTGTATTTCATCGATAAAAAGGATGGGGTTTTTTGTAGAGAAAAGGCTATCACTTTTCTTCGCTTTTTCTATAACCTCCCTTACGGCCGCCACGCCGCTGTCAACTGCACTCAAAACATAAAATGGTCGGCCGCTTTCGAGGGCGATAATATTGGCCAATGTCGTTTTGCCTGTGCCCGGAGGCCCCCAGAAGATCATAGACGTCAACATTCCTGATTTAAGTTGGGAGGTAAGGGCTCCATTGGGTCCAACCAAGTGTGGCTGACTTAAATAGTCATCTAAGGCTTTTGGGCGAATTCGTTCTGCGAGGGGTGTGTTCATAACTTCCAAAATTACTATTTTTAAAATTCTGCAGCTTAGTTGAATCGTTAATTGGTTCGTTGTGAAATAAATTTGCTCATAATAATTTTGGTATTTATTCACGAAGGTAGTTTCTCTGCCATTTTATCATACATTTGAGTTTGGGATTATTTTTGTTATATACTTAATATGTCTGAAAGAAACCGTTTGGATTTTACTCCTGAGATCGTTGGGTATCCTTTGATTTTCGTTCTGTTGTTATGGATTGTGTTCTGGATTGAATCTCGTTTTGGAGTGAACTTCAATAAATTTGGGATTTACCCCAGAACAGCCGAAGGATTGATCGGGATTTTTGGTGGGCCTTTTGTACATGGTAGCCTCAAACATCTTTTCAATAACTCCATTCCTCTTTTTGTGCTTACCACTGCACTGTTCTATTTTTATAGAAACATCAGATGGAAAGTTCTTTTTTTTGGTATGGTGTTGACCGGCCTGTGTACGTGGTTTATTGGCCGTCCCTCGCTTCATATAGGGGCGAGTGGGATTGTTTATATGTTGGTGGCTTTTTTGTTTTTTAAAGGAATTTTTTCTAAACAGTTCCAACTGACTGCCTTATCCTTGGTGGTTGTTTTTTTGTACGGGGGATTATTGTGGTATGTTTTCCCAATTGATCCGGCAATCTCTTGGGAAGGACATCTTTCCGGTTTTTTCGTGGGTTTTCTTTTTTCATTTCTCTTTAAGGGAGTGTCCTTGGAGAACAAAAAATATGATTGGCAAAAGGACGATTTTGAACCCGAGAATGATCCCTTTATAAGGCAGTTTGATGAACACGGCAATTTTGTGGGACCACCAAAAGATGAAGTTCCAGAAGCCACCGATTCACAAACAGCTACAGAAATGCCGCGGGTAAGGGTAACCTATACCATAAAGAAAACCAAGGATCCTGAGAATTAAAGATTCCTTTGGCGTATAACTTCATATAAAAATGCACCGCAAGCCACGGAAACATTCAAGGAATTTATTTCGCCCAACAATGGAAGTGC
>CAZMDY010000024.1:0-18082 GCA_964565295.1 uncultured Aequorivita sp.
TTTATAGCAATGTTGAATCTTCTTCCCATTCCTTATTGGATTTACATTGGCATAACCTTTTCGGCCTTTGGCTGGTTCTCTTTTGTACAAACCGAGCTTTGGTTCGCCGTGATTGGTGCGGGACTTGGCACTTTGGTTACTTTGTTGCTCTACATCCATTTTTTTAAGGCCAGAAAAGAACCCCATACATTCAAAATGAACATGAACTATATTATCGGCTTGGTTACAGGAATTATTTCTATTGTAACCTTGTTCAAAATATTAAGGGAGTTTTGAAATGTCAGATAATGGTTTTTTTCAAAAAGTGTATCAAGTAACAGCACAAATTCCCTATGGTCGGGTTACCTCCTATGGTGCTATTGCTAAGTTTCTTGGCGCCTCTAGAAGTGCACGAATGGTCGGGTGGGCACTAAACGGTTGTGAAAAGGACATAGTTCCAGCCCACCGTGTGGTCAATCGAAATGGATTGCTATCGGGGAAACACCATTTCCCAGGAACTAATTTGATGCAACAATTATTGGAAAGTGAAGGGGTCAAAGTGGTCGAAAACAAAGTGTGTAATTTCGACAAGATATTCTGGGATCCAATCAAAGAGCTTGATGTCAAATAAACCAGAAGCAGGGAATGCAAACCACATTTCGCCTCTCCATTCGATCCTGATTTTGACTTGCTTTCATTTTATAATGACAATGGGATACAGTATATTTGCATTTAGAATGAATCTAAATACAACGGAAAGACATGAGTTTTACAAAACAAGATATCCTCAGTGCCTTAGAGACCATTACAGCGCCCGGTGAAGGGAAAAACATGGTTGAAAGTGGCGCAATACAAAATGTAGTAACCTTTGCAGATGAAATAATAGTCGATCTTAAACTTGCCACTCCTGCACTTCATATTAAAAAAAGGGCAGAGGCCGATATTGTAAAAACCATCCACGAAAAAGTGGATGCCAATGCCAAAGTGCAAGTAAATATTAAAGTTGAAGCGCCTCAGAAGCCTCAAAACCCAAATCTGATTAAAGGAAAACCAATTCCCGGAATCCAAAATATAATTGCGGTGGCATCTGGAAAAGGAGGTGTGGGCAAAAGTACCGTAACGGCCAATATAGCGGTGTCACTTTCCAAAATGGGATTCAAAGTTGGGATTTTGGATGCCGACATATATGGCCCATCCATCCCAATGATGTTTGATGTTGAAATGGAAAAACCATTGTCCGTCGATGTTGGGGGAAAAAGCAAGATGAAGCCCATAGAGAATTACGGCGTAAAAGTTTTGAGCATTGGCTTCTTTACACAACCAGGCCAAGCTGTGATCTGGAGAGGTCCCATGGCAGCAAAAGCACTGAACCAATTGATTTTTGACGCAGACTGGGGCGAACTCGACTTTATGTTGATAGACCTTCCTCCCGGTACTGGGGATATACATTTAAGTATTATGCAGTCCTTGCCAATAACAGGGGCTGTGGTGGTGAGCACGCCTCAAAATGTTGCTTTGGCTGATGCCCGTCGTGGTGTGGGAATGTTCCGCCAAGAAAATATTGATGTACCAGTTTTGGGAATCGTTGAAAATATGTCGTATTTTACACCGGCCGAATTGCCTGAAAACAAGTATTATATATTTGGCAAACAAGGTGCGAAAAATCTCGCAGAGGATCTGAAAGTTCCCTTTCTGGGCGAAGTGCCATTGATACAGAGCATCCGTGAATCTGGTGACGTGGGAAGGCCAGCTGCAATGCAGACCGCAACTCCGACAGAACATGCTTTTGAAAGCCTAACCAGAAACGTAGTGGAAGAAACCGTGCGACGAAACGAAAATCTTCCTTCTACTGAAGCGATTAAAATCACAACAATGGCAGGTTGCAGCGCCGTAAGAAAATAGCCTATGACACCCGAGGAATTGACTTTGAAAGTTGAAGATGCACTGCAGGAAATCCGACCGTTTCTGCAAAACGATGGAGGGGACATCTCCTTGGTTTCCATTGACGATGGAAAAGTTGTTAATGTTCAACTATTAGGAGCCTGTGTAGGGTGTTCTATAAACCAAATGACATTGAAGATGGGAGTTGAAATGACCATTAAAAAACATGCTCCCCAAATTGAAAGAGTGGTAAGTGTTAGTTAGAAATGACCTCAGTCATATTTTAACTAGGTCCTTTCCACTATTTTTGAGTCGAATTTTAGAGATAAATCCTTCATGATTAAAACAGATATTCTCATTATTGGCGCAGGTCCAACAGGCCTGTTTGCCGTTTTTGAGGCTGGCTTACTCAAATTGAGATGCCATTTGATAGATGCACTTCCACAACCTGGGGGCCAGTGCACAGAATTATATCCAAAAAAACCGATTTATGATATCCCCGGTTTCCCAGAAATCCTGGCAGGGGATCTGGTTACCAATCTGATGAAACAAATTGAACCGTTCCAACCCGGTTTTACACTCGGAGAACGGGCAGATACAATTGAAAAACTTGAGGACGGTACTTTTATAGTAACCACAGACAAGGGAACAAAGCACCATGCCCCAATTATTGCAATTGCTGGGGGGTTGGGAAGTTTTGAGCCTCGCAAACCGCCTATAGCCAATCTTTCCCAATTCGAGGACAATGGGGTGGAATACATCATTCGGGACCCTGAAATGTACCGCAATAAAAATGTGGTGATAGCTGGCGGTGGCGATTCAGCACTTGACTGGAGCATCTTTTTGACCAATGTGGCAAAAAGCGTAACCCTAATCCACAGAAGGAATGAATTTCGCGGTGCCCTTGATAGTGTGGAAAAAGTTCAAGAGCTAAAGAATATCGGTAAAATAGAATTGATTACTCCCGCTGAAGTAATTGGCTTGGTTGGAAAAACTAAACTGGAGGAAGTTGTAATTAAACGCGGCGATGAAATATTCAATCGGGAATGCGATCATTTTGTGCCCTTATTCGGGCTCTCTCCAAAATTGGGGCCCATAGCCGATTGGGGACTTGAGATTGAAAAAAATGCAATCAAAGTCGATAATTCCTTGGACTATCAAACCAACATTCCCGGAATTTATGCCATTGGCGATGTTAATACTTATCCCGGAAAACTGAAGTTGATTCTCTGTGGGTTTCATGAAGCAACATTAATGTGCCAAAGCGCCTACCAACGAATATTTCCAGACAAACGTTATGTCTTGAAATACACAACTGTAGGTGGCGTTGAAGGTTTTGATGGAAGTAAGAAGGAAGCTCCTAGATCTATTGTGAAATCGATTGATTAAACCTGGCCTAAATCCGGCTTACAAGATTTGTATGCTGTGGTCTTGTTATTGAATTTTTAAATGAAAGACATAAACATAATTATCACAGATCGTCAAGGCGTAAAACATGAAGTGGAAGCGCCAACCGATATGAACATGAACCTTATGGAAGTAGTTCGCTCTTATGAACTCGCCCCCGAAGGAACTATTGGTATTTGTGGCGGAATGGCAATGTGCGCATCCTGTCAGTGCTATGTTGTAAGCGATCACCAACTGCCTGAAATGGGAGATGATGAAGACTTAATGCTTTCAGATGCTTTCCATGTAAAGGAAAACAGCCGATTGAGCTGCCAAATCTTTATAATTCCACAACTTGACGGACTCGAAGTGGAATTGGCTCCCGAAGAATAGAATTTATTCTCCGTTATTCTTTTCTGTACTCAGTAAAAATCCGAAAGGCTTCAAGGGTTTGATGTTGTTGAACAGAACATTGAGGATCCCAAGGATCGGAACGGCCAATGCCATCCCAATGATACCCCAAATTAAGTTCCCCAAAATAACGGCAAGGATTACGAAAAACGGGTGCAGATCCACTTTATCGCCCACAATATAAGGCTCCAGTACATAACTTTCTATAAATTGTGCCACAGTAAAAGTAATGATGATCCCAATCAAAATGCTCATTTCCCCGTCCACCACATATCCAAAAGCGATGGCAATCATAAACCCGATGATATTTCCCAAAAAAGGGATAAGAGTTAAAAAAGCGGCAAGAATGCTCACCAAGATAAAGTTGTTCACCCCAGAAATTCCCAATCCAATTCCATAACACACGCATAACAGGGAAATGAGTATTAGCTTGCCGCGCAAATAATCCTGGGCCACGCTTGAGGTTTTTGAAATCACTCCTTCTATTTTACGTCGCTTGTCATCTGAAAAAAGTTTTAGAATGAATTGTTTGAAACGCCTCCTGTATCGTATCAGGAAAAAAACATAGATTATTACCAATAAAAAAGTACCCATAAAACCTACTACGGAACCTGCAACCAGCAAAGCTTTTTGACCCGAACCCTCACTAGTCAGCACTGATGTCATACTACTTTCTTCCTTATATTCTTTCAATTCGGAGGCTTCGATGGAAGTATTTTGAAGCACATATGATTCAAGTTGCTCAACCTTGGGGGCTAGGGTTTTTTGGATTTTATCCCAATCGTCAACAAAACCTTTTATCTGGAAAGAAACCAATGCGAAAAATCCGATAAAAATCAGAAATAATAATAGAGTACTGAACAGTGCGGCAACGGTTTTATTGATCTTCCAACTTTCCATTTTTCTGGTAACTGGAATCATTAACAGCGCCAAAATGACGGCCGTGGCCAAAGGGGCCAAAAAAACACTGCCCTCAATTAAACCCAAGATCAAAAAATAAACACCCAGAACAAGTGCGGTCGCGGTGAAGAGGTATCTTTTTCCTAAGCTCATAGATATTTTTATGACCAAAAGGTACAATCTTTCACAGAACAAGCGTAAAAAATTTTGAAATATTTAATAAAAGGGAAGAGACTTTGACTGAATATTCAAATCTAAACTTAGGATCCTAATAATCTCGATGTTGACTACACGATTATTGAAAAGCATTGAGCCCAGTAATATCAAGTCCAGTTATCAATAAGTGAATATCGTGTGTTCCTTCATAGGTAATTACGCTTTCAAGGTTCATGGAATGCCGCATAATACTATATTCACCAGTGATTCCCATTCCTCCGAGCATTTGTCGAGCTTCCCGCGCAATGTTGATGGCCATATCTACATTGTTTCGTTTTGCCATTGAAATCTGTGCCGAGGTGGCTTTGTCCTCATTTCGCAATACTCCAACGCGCCAAGCCATCAACTGAGCTTTGGTAATTTCCGTAATCATCTCAGCTAATTTTTTCTGTTGCAACTGGAATTGCCCAATGGGTTTTCCAAATTGGATCCGCTCTTTTGAATAGCGCAAGGCAGTGTCATAGCAATCCATCGCAGCTCCAATTGCACCCCATGCAATCCCGTATCGTGCGGAATCCAAGCAACCCAACGGAGCACCCAGGCCTGATTTGTTTGGCAATAAATTTTCCTTTGGAATTTTTACATTGTCAAAAATAAGCTCCCCAGTTGCAGAAGCACGAAGAGACCATTTGTTATGCGTTTCAGGAGTGCTGAAGCCTTCCATTCCACGTTCTACGATCAAACCGTGGATTCTACCTTCTTCGTTCTTCGCCCATACAACTGCAACTTGTGCAAAAGGAGCATTGCTGATCCACATTTTGGCACCGTTCAAAAGATAATGATCGCCCATATCTTTATAATTGGTGGTCATTCCTCCAGGATTGCTGCCGTGGTCAGGTTCGGTCAATCCGAAACAGCCCATCCATTCGCCTGTGGCAAGTTTTGGCAGATATTTTTTGCGTTGCGCTTCGGTCCCATATTTATAAATTGGGTACATAACCAAAGAAGATTGTACAGAAGCCGTACTGCGAACGCCACTATCGCCCCGTTCTATCTCCTGCATGATCAACCCGTAGGAAATTTGATCCAATCCTGCACCGCCATATTCTTCGGGAATATAAGGGCCAAAAGCACCTATTTCGGCCAGACCGCCAATTATCTGTTGTGGAAATTCCGCTTTTTGTGCGTATTCCTCAATTATGGGCGATACGTCGCGCTTAACCCAATCGCGGGCAGCTTGGCGCACAAGCTTGTGCTCATCAGAAAGTAATTCGTCAAGATTGTAATAATCTGGGGCTTCAAAAAGATCTGGTCTCATTGTGGTTGGTTTTGAATAGTTTGCTTGTCTACTTCATTCCAAATCAAAGTGGAATAATAAGTTCCAAAAGTACTAATAGAAAGGGGAAAGACCTATTATTTTAATCGAATTCAAAGGTTTTTTTGATATGGTTTAAGACGCGAATACACGAATGAATGTAAATATAATTTGTGCATTAATGGCAAAAACCCTTCTCACCTCAAACTATTTCTGAATTTCATTTTCATTGATTCAAAAACACAAAAAATGGGGCTGTTTTTTAAATTGCCCCATTTTCATTAAAACCAAATAATTATGGAAATTTACTTTTTGATGAGTTTTTTGGTTGCGGCTTTATTGCCATTCTTCACAACCAAGAAATACATTCCTTTATCTATATAGTTGTAATCCAACTGTTTTTCGAACATGCCATGTAATACTTCATCATAATTTACTTGATGGATCAATCGACCTCTTAGGTCATACAATGAAACTTCAACGTTTCCTTCATTTTCAGGCGTAAATATTAGGTTGAAAACCCCTTCCGAAGGATTTGGATATACAGAAAAATCCTTGAATGTATAATCTTCTATCCCAACAACTCCTTGAACTTTTATATTTGAACCATTTACATTGAAAAATATATTGTTGGAACCTTTTACCATTACACGTCCACTTGTTGTGTTGAGGTTTGGAACATTTACAACTGCGCTTCCCGTATTGGGGACATTGAGCGCCAATGTAACAGGATAAGTCAGTCCTGAATCAGTTGAAAAGAGAATATCAACATTTGAAGAATTTACGGGCGCAGCATCGGTTCCGGCCACATTCCAAGTAATCGTTTCGGTGGTGCCAGTCTCCCAAGTGGTTGATGAACCTTGTGAAGTTACTGTAAAAGGTCCAGAATTGCCATCAACCATTACGCGCATATTAGCACTTGCCGTAGCGCCCCCTCCTGCGTGGTTGTCCCGCACAGTGTATCTAAAGTTCAAGTTTCTCCCAACCGATGGAACAACTTCCCATCTATTGGATGTTCCAGGACCTCCCGTATTTCCTTGAAGGATATAGCTCATTCTTGGAAAGTATCGATAATTCAATGCCTCTGGCGAAGCCGAACGGAAGGTTGGCCCTTGGGTGGAAGTAGGCACTGGGGGCTGGGTAGCGTGTTGTGGGTTCATCTGTTCCCAACTATGAGAAAGCGCATCTCCGTCAACATCTGTTGCTGTTCCAGTGAGAATAAAAGGAGTGGATTTTGGAATATTGTAATTGCCACCAGCATCTGCAATAGGGGGTGTATTGTTTGTATTTGTTTCAACAGGACATGAACTACCGTTTCCAAACCGAATGTTGTTCCACATTTCTTGAATGCTGATTGCATGGAAATAAGCATCACTGTTAAATTGGACATTTTGGTTGCCACAAATTCCGGCATAACCCATTATTGTAGAACCACTGCCCACTTCCATTGCAGTGCCCAGGTTTCGGTTGCCACCGCCACAGCTACCTGCAGTTCCGTTGAATGTATGATTGGCCCCAAATTGATGCCCCATTTCGTGGGCCACAAAGTCTATATTAAAGTTATCTCCTATTGGGGATGGCAATCCTGTTACGCCTCGGGCTTTGTTTCCTGTGACACAAGGTACCCGGAGCCCGGCTATTCCGCCGCCGCCAGTACTGAACACATGGCCTATATCATAATTTGCATTCCCAATTTTTTGATCACATTGTGTTTGGTTTTGTCCTAACATTACGCCACCGTTATTGTTGGTATAAGGATCGTCGGCTGCAGTCAGGAAAATAAGGTCTTCATTGTTTGGAACGATCACCATGGTCAAGGCTACGTCTCTTTCATAGATTCCATTTACCCTCGTCATGGTAACATTCATTGCAGAAAGGACCGCAGCTTTTTTAACTGCATCGCTGGCAGAGGAGCTTACCCCTTGATTACTAAGGTGAAAAGCGGCATATTGACGGGTACAAGCCAAAGCCAAGCGAAAGGTACGTAATTTTCCGTCATTGGCGTTTCTGTTGTATTCCAACGGAATTTCAGGCTCGGAAGATTGCTCCACCAAACATTCAAATCCATTGGAAGGAGGGAGTTTATTTATATTGTAGGAAATGTAAAATTTCTTGTCCTTGGTGTAGGGATCTACATATATCGTAGAATAATTACTTGAGCTGATCATCACATTCACCCCAATATCTGAAACGCTAAAACGCGCTACTGCTGAAGGATCATCGATTCCTTGCGCTGCATAGGAGCGGATGTTCGGATGTTTTGCCTGAAGCTCGGGGGCAAATGTGGGTGCTTCATAAACCCGGAAATCCTGAAGTTCTCCGTTGTTTGTGGGCAACTGTATAATAACCTCGGAAGTTCGTGTGAATCTTTCCGGTGCCTGTGCCAAAAGGGTTTTAAAAGCTTGAGTGTTCAATCTGAACATTTCAAATTCCTCAGGAGTGCTATTTCTGATTTCCGTCGGACGGTTTTGTGCTTCGGAAAGAGTTACTTTCTCCCAAAGGGCTTCTTGTCCATTCATTCCTGCGCCAATAATCAATACGGCCAAAAATAGAAGCAATTTTAAATTATCTGTTTTCATGTTTAAAATGGTATTATGAATATAAATAGAAACGGTAAAGATAACATCCTTTGTAGAAATTAGGGAATTTTTAAGACTCTAAAATTTTCAGAAGGCGTTAAAACTGCGTCAGATTGGATTTTAATTAGAAACTTTCCCTCTATTGGGAAAGAAATTTAAAATAGCCAATCTTTTCTTACTTTTGCAATCAACATTTCCTAACCTTTTTTGCATAGACCACCCTCCTTAATTTAATAAAATTGGAAAGAGATATATATTTTGAAGACCTTGGATTAAAGGATTATAAAGAAACTTGGGAATATCAAGAATTGCTTTTCCAGGAAATTATAAAGATTAAAAGCACAAATCGCTATTCTACGGTCCAAACATCTACACCCAATTATTTTTTGTTCGTGGAACATCCACATGTTTATACACTTGGGAAAAATGGACAGGAGGAAAATTTGCTTGCCTCCAAGGATCGAATAAGAAACATTGGAGCAAAATTTTACAAAATAAATCGAGGCGGAGACATTACCTATCACGGGCCAGGACAGATAGTTGGTTATCCGATTTTGGACCTGGATAACTTTTTTACAGATATAGGCAAATACCTCCGCTTTCTAGAAGAAATGGTTGTCCTTACATTGGAAGAATATGGGTTAAAAGCAGAACGAAGCAAAGGACAAACCGGTGTATGGATTGATGTTGGAACTCCTTTTGCCAGAAAAATATGTGCAATTGGCGTTCGTGCGAGCAGATGGGTTACCATGCACGGATTTGCACTGAATGTGAATACCAATCTTGGTTATTTTGACAATATGATTCCGTGTGGTATCAAAGACAAAGGGGTGACTTCTCTAAATGTTGAATTGGGGGTTCCGCAAGTTCCCTTAGAGGAAGTTAAGACGAAATTGTTAAAACATTTCCTGAATCTTTTTGATGCTCAGATTACTCACAACATAAAGACTCAGGTCGATTTGTGATCTGTTTCGGTTTTTGTGGGAACGATGCCGGATTTTAGCCAACTTCTATTATAAATGGGCAAAAGTATAAGCGATAGTGTGCCGAAGAATACAATCGCGGAAATATTCGAGATCCAAACGATCCAGCCAAAGGCAATACCTGTTGTCATGGCCACTCCAAAGACCATTAAAATACTGGCAATTGCCGCCGGATAAGTCCCAAACCCGCTATTGGTGAACGCAATTGTAAAACTTCCTACCACGAAAACGATCACTGCTGTTCCAAGCGGAACAGCTGATGTTGCAGGCAAAGCTTGTAGTGCTGAATAAAAAGAGAGCAAATAAAGCCCCCAAATTATGACTGTTTGAACCAAGAATGCTCGTTTTTTGCGCATTTTAGCAATACTAAATACCCCTTCTTTTATCCCAATAATAAAGATTTTCAGTTTTCTGTTGGTGTTCGATTTGGAAAACCTGATGTAAACAGGGATCGCTATTGCCACGGCAATGAATGCGAACAACAAATAATAGAATGTACTCTTCGGAATGCTTTCCATCACTAATGCATACAATGTATCAAATTCGATTGACAGAGCGATGACAGTATAGATCAATAAAAAAAGGAGGTCCACTATACGTTCGGAAATAATTGTTCCAAACCCTTTTTGAAATGGCACTGCTTCGTATTTGTCAAGAATTATTGCCCTTGACACCTCTCCGCTTTTCGGAATAAAAATATTCATCAAATATGCTACCGATATAGCCATAAAATTATTGGCCAATTTAGTTTTATACCCCAAGGGCTCCAACATAAAACTCCAGCGATATGCTCTGGAAATATGGCTAATCAAACTTAACACAACCGATAGAAAGACGAAACCATAGTTTGCCTGGGAAAAATACTCTTTAGTCTCTTCAAGTTGGGATGGGGTCAAAGATTGATAGACGTACCAAATTAAGAAAACCCCCAACCCCAGTGGGATTGTGATCTTCAAGAATCTCGATAGCCTTCGGTTCAAATTAGTGTAGTAAGTTCGTGTTTTCGTTTGGAAAGACTAATGCAGGCTTAAAGGATTTTGCTGCTTCAATATCCATGATTGCATAGGAAATCAGTATCACGATATCGCCTGGAGAGACCAATCTGGCGGCAGCACCGTTCAGTGTTATTTCGCCTGTGTTGCGCGGTCCAGGGATAACATAGGTTTCCAAGCGAGCGCCATTATTGTTGTTGACCACTTGGATTTTTTCACCTTCAATAATGTTGGCTGCCTCCATTAGGTCCTCGTCAATGGTAATGCTGCCAATATAGTTTAAATCGGCGCCAGTAACTTTGACTCTGTGGATCTTGGATTTAACAACGTGTATTTGCATGGTTCAAAGGTATTAATTTAGAGGCATATTATCGATCAGTCTTATTTCCCCGATATAAGCGGCAATAAAAGCCCTGTATTTTACAGATTCGTTTTTCTGTGTTTCGGTTTCCAAGGTGGTCTCATTTGCAATTTCGAAATATTCCAGTTTTATTTCGGGCTTTTGCAAAAACCGTTCCGCAACTGTTTTGTTCAATTCGGCGATTGAGGTAGTTTTAAATTTTCGGCGGACTTCAAGAAGTGTTTTGTAAATCATCCCAGCTTCTTCAAACTGTTTGGAATCCAATCTTTCGTTTCTCGAACTCATAGCAAGTCCGTTTTGTTCTCTTAAGATAGGACAACCCACTATTTCCACAGGCAGATTTTCAATATCCACTAATTTTTTGACGATCTGCAATTGCTGGAAATCTTTTTCGCCAAAATACGCCCTATGGGGATTTATAATTTGAAAAAATTTGCTTAAAACAGTTCCAACCCCGTCAAAATGTCCCTTACGGTGCTTCCCTTCCATCTCATTTTCAAGCGCGCCAAAGTCGTAATTTTTTGAAACTGTCTTTTCGCCATATATATCAGAAGTTTTTGGCAGGAAAACCATAATATCTTTTTTAAAAGTATCAAGAAGAGAAAGGTCACGATCTATGTTTCGGGGATATTTCTCCAGATCGGCGGAATTATTAAATTGGGTCGGATTTACGAATATACTTACTACCACAACATCATTTTCTTCTATTGCTCTTTCTACAAGCGACAAATGACCTTTGTGGAGTGCTCCCATGGTAGGAACAAAGCCAATAACAGCGGAGCGAGCGCCATTATTTCTTTCATAGGATAAGGCCTTTTGTAAGCTCTCCTTCGTGGTATATTTCACCATAAAATCGGGTTAAATGCCGGCAAAAATAATATATTCAAGGCAATCTGCATAAATTTTCGTACTTTTGCGTGTTTTTAAACCACCACAAACCTCGTTGTTTGTGGTTTGCGTTTAAAAATACAAGTTAAAATTCGTATTGAATAAATAAGTAAATAAAGATAGAAAGATGAAAGATAAGAGAGTCTTATATGTGTCATCGGAGGTAATCCCGTACCTTCCCGAGACCGAGATTTCTTCAATGTCGTTTGAAGCACCCAGAATGATCAACAGTACTGGCGGACAAATTCGTATTTTTATGCCGCGCTATGGCAACATCAATGAACGAAGGCACCAACTCCACGAAGTGATTCGACTTTCGGGAATGAACCTTGTCATCAATGATATGGACATGCCATTGATCATAAAAGTGGCTTCGATCCCAAAGGAAAGAATTCAAGTTTATTTTATTGACAATGACGATTATTTTAAGCGAAAGGCCACGTATGCCGATGAAAATGGAAAGTTGTATAAGGACAACGACGAACGGGCCATATTTTTTGCCAAAGGCGTAATCGAAACTGTAAAAAAGCTCAACTGGGCTCCAGATGTTATTCATGTACATGGATGGCTTGCTTCTTTTTTGCCTCTTTATCTTCGCAATTATTACGGAAATGAACCGTTATTCGAGAACAGCAAAATAGTAACCTCGGTTTTCAGTCAAGGTTTTGAAGGTGTTTTGGGAGAAAAAACATTTGAAAAAATTCAGTTTGATGCAATTGAGGATGAGAAAATTGTCGATTTGAAAACACCAGATTATTTCAATATGATGAAAGTGGCAATCGATAATTCCGATGCCGTTATCATTGGATCTGAAAATGTTCCGGAAAAACTGGAAACCTATATCGACTCCTTGTCAAAACCTGTGCTAAGGTATCATAATGTAGCAGATTTCTCACAGGCATATCTTGATTTTTACCGCGATAAAGTTTTATAAATCCACCATATCACAGCGCATGACATTAAAAAAAATGTTTCCGGTAATTGGCAAACTTCTAATTCTGGTTTTTATTATATCTTCTTGCCAAGAAGACCTGAGCACATTAGGCTCAGAAATCCTTGGAACGGAAACGCCAAGTGGTATTTTGGATGATTCCCATTCTGTCTTAGCTTATAGCAGGAAACTGCCACCCGTTCAAACCAATAGATTGCACCTCTATCAACTCGGCGTATATAATGATGCCGTTTATGGCAAATCGGAAGTTAGTTTTCTTTCACAACTCAAATTAGAGACCACTAATCCGAAATTTGGCGAAAATGCCGAAGTGGACAGCGTGTTTGTTTACATTCCATTTTTCAGTACAAGCACTGTCCAAGATGAGGTGACGACCTACGAGCTCGATTCGATTTATGGTAATACCCCTATAAATATTACCATTTCAGAATCCAACTTTTTTTTGAGGGAATTGGATCCGGACACTGGTTTTGAGGATTTTCAGCCTTATTATAGTAATCAAGGTCCATTGTTTGCACAATACAGGGGAGCGGAACTTGCCAACGTAGAAGGGTTTGTTCCCAGCAAAAATGGTTTTGTTTTAAGAAAAGGGGAAGAAGATGAAACAAATGTGGCGCCGGGTCTTCGGGTACAATTGCCTGCAAGCTTCTTTCAGGAAAAAATAATTGATAAAGAAAACTCCCAAGAACTCCGGAACAATAACAACTTCAAAAACTTTTTCCGTGGATTATATTTTAAGGTAGATTCTCCTTCTCCCCAAGGGAATCTTTTTCTTTTTGATGCTACTAAAGCGTATGTTGCTATCCATTACAGTTATGACGGAGAGGATGATCCCGATGTGCGGGAAAATGAAACCTTCCAACTGGAATTTGGCGATATCCACGTAAACACATTTGAAAATGAACCGCTTCCCACCGATATTCAGTCTGAATTGGAAAATCCAAATACTGCTTCTGGAAATAACAACTTATATTTACGTGGTGGAGATGGAATTGTTTCAGTGGTTGAACTTTTTGGAGCCGATAGCGACAACAATGGAGTCCCCGACCAATTGGAATTGCTCCGGGCCAAAAAGTGGCTTATTAACGAAGCGAATCTTATTTTTTATGTAAATCAAGATCTAATTCCTGGAAACACCAGCGAACCAGAAAGAATAATGATATATGATTTGAAAAGCAGTGATGTATTGGCTGACTACACTAGAGACCCGACAAACGGAATGCCTCCATTGGATGCGGTCACACACCATTTGGGTCGTTTGGAGCGCGGCAGTGACGGAAATGGCGAATACTATAAATTAAAAATAACAAACCATATAAGCAATCTGATCAATAAGGACAGCACCAATGTCCCACTTGGGATTGTGGTCTCACAAAACGTTTTGAACCGCACCACCCAAAAGCTTTTGGACCCAATGGATCCTGATGTGCAGAAAGTGCCTTCCAGTTCCGTGGTATCCCACAAAGGAACTGTACTTCACGGAAACTCTTCGACAAACGTTGACAAGCGGTTGAGACTTCAAATTTATTATACAAACCCTGAATAATTATGTGTGGAATTGTAGGTTATATCGGAAAAAGGGATGCATATCCCATAATTTTAAAAGGTCTTAAAAGACTTGAATACCGTGGTTACGACAGTGCGGGAATAGCGCTTTATGACGGCAATAACATTCAGCTCTGCAAAACAAAAGGCAAGGTTTCAGATCTTGAGGAGAAAGCAGAAAAAGAAATTTCACTTAAAGGGAATTTGGGAATTGGACACACACGTTGGGCCACACACGGGGTTCCCAATGATGTAAATAGCCATCCACACTATTCAAATAATGGAGATCTCGTGATTATCCATAATGGTATAATTGAAAATTACGATTCCCTTAAAAAAGAATTGCTCAACCGAGGCTATACTTTTAAATCCGATACCGATACGGAAGTTTTGGTAAACCTTATTGAGGATGTTCAAAAGAACGAAAAGGTAAAGCTGGGCAAGGCAGTGCAAATCGCCTTAAACCAAGTGGTGGGCGCTTATGCCATCGCACTTTTCGACAGGAAAAAACCAGATGAGATTGTAGTGGCAAAACTGGGAAGCCCTTTGGCAATCGGAGTGGGGGAAGGAGAGTTTTTTGTGGCCAGTGATGCCTCACCTTTTATTGAATTCACCAATAATGCCATTTACCTAGAAGATGAGGAAATGGCAATAATCCGTCTGGGAAGAGATGTGAAAATCCGTAAAATTAAGGACGATCAATTGGTGGCTCCTTATATTCAGGAACTTCAACTAAATCTAGAGCAAATCGAAAAGGGAGGATTTGATCATTTTATGCTGAAGGAAATCTATGAACAGCCTTCCGTTATTAAAGACACTTACCGAGGCCGCTTACTTCCCGATGAAGGCATCGTTCGGTTGGGCGGTTTGGAAAACCATATAGAGAAATTCTTGAATGCTGACCGGATAATCATTGTAGCTTGCGGAACTTCGTGGCACGCTGGTTTGGTGGCCGAGTATTTTATAGAGGATTTCACACGTATCCCTGTAGAGGTTGAATATGCTTCTGAATTCCGTTATAGAAATCCGATAATCACCGAAAAAGATGTGGTTATCGCAATTTCCCAAAGTGGAGAGACGGCCGACACCTTAGCAGCGATAAAATTGGCGAAACAAAAAGGGGCTTTCGTTTATGGCGTTTGCAATGTGGTAGGATCTACTATTTCCCGCGAGACCCATAGTGGCACATATACACATGCCGGTCCAGAAATTGGGGTTGCAAGCACAAAGGCATTTACTACACAAATAACTGTGCTGACTATGCTCGCGCTCCGACTGGCAAAAGCAAAAGGAACTATTGGGCACAGTGATTTTATACGATATCTGCGCGAATTGGACCTCATCCCAGCACATGTGTCTGAAGCTTTAAAAACCGAAGATAAAATCAAGGAAATAGCTTATATTTTTAAAGATGTGCGCAACTTCCTTTATTTGGGACGAGGCTACAACTTTCCTGTAGCACTGGAAGGAGCATTAAAACTTAAGGAAATCTCATATATCCATGCAGAAGGGTACCCCGCTGCCGAAATGAAGCATGGCCCTATTGCCCTTATCGATGAATCCATGCCTGTAGTGGTTATTGCAATCCAGAGCGATCACTATGAAAAAGTGGTGAGCAACATCCAAGAGATCAAAGCTCGAAAAGGGAAAATAATAGCTGTGGTTTCCAAAGGCGATAAAGTGGTAAGCGAAATGGCAGACTACGTAATGGAGGTGCCGCATACTCCAGAAGAGTTATCACCATTGGTAACCACTATTCCGCTACAGCTTCTATCCTATCATATCGCGGTGATGTTGGGGCGAAACGTGGACCAACCTCGAAATTTGGCAAAATCCGTTACGGTTGAGTAACTAAATTTTGTATTTGTAAGGTCAATCGTTATGGCCTGTATTTATATACACCAGAACGTCGTTGATGCACTTGTCCAACTGGCTCCGTATTTCTTTTTCCCAAAATCGAAATACCGTAAAGCCCATTTCCGTCAATTGATGGTTCACTTCCGAATCGCGCTGCATATTTCGCTCAATTTTGGGAATCCAAAACCCTCGATTGCTTTTGATTGATTTCTTCCTTTCTGGCCAATTGTATCCGTGCCAGAATTCTCCATCAATAAAAATGGCGAGCTTATATTTCTGAATGGAAACATCGGGCTTGCCAGGAAGTTTTTTACTGTCCACTCGATATCGGATTCCTCTTTTCCATAAAGCTTTTCTAAAAAGCAGCTCCGGTTTGGTATTCTTTCCTCGGATACGGGCCATTATTTTTGACCGCTTTTTTGTGGTATAAAAACCAGATTCTTCATTAAAGCGCGGAACTTTTATTTTTTTATCTTCATACTTCATCTCAATTCACAAATTAGAAAGAACCTATACAACAGGAAAACATTTAAGATGATTTTAAATGCCTTTAAAAAGTCAGTCAAAGGCAATTATTATACTTTTATATCAAAGGCTTTTTAAAAATATAACCCAAAATCAATTGTAGGTTCTCGGAATCAACCTGTTTAAAAATCGCATCAGAAGGGGTTTGAGCAAAAGTTGGTGGCACCAATCCCAGTTCCTTTGCTTTGTGGGTGTAATATGCGGATTTAAGTGGATGATGCGGGTTTACGGCATTGAAAACTTTTCCAAAAGCATCTTGATTTACTATTTCCAACAAAATGTGGATGCAATCATCACGGTGGATCAGGTTTACAGGCGCATGGCCATCGACCAAATCCTTTCGTCCTGTTAAATATTTTACGGGTTGTCGGGTGCCACCAATCAATCCGCCAAAACGGACAACCGTAGTTTGTAATCCTTCAGAATGTGCAAACAGTTCCTCTACTTGCAGCAACTGTTTTCCAGAATTGGTTTTGGGTTGGGGCCGATCTTTTTCCGAAACTTCCCCTTGGGAATCGTCATAAACGGAAATACTACTTACAAGGACAACTTTTTCAACATCGGAGTTTTTTATTTCTTCCAGAAGATTGGCCATTTTTAGCACAAAATCTGCTCCTGTATTGCGTCTGAGTCCGGGTGGGATCATTATGAAAAGACAATATGTATTGCTGAGCAATGCTTTAGTTTCGCCTTTAATTCCATTCTCCGAAATCTCGAGTGGAAAAGCGATGAAACCATGTTGTTGCAATAAGGCCGCTTTTTTTAAGCTGCTTACAGAACCTTTTACATTATATCCTAAATTCCTGAATCTCTGGGCCAGTGGCTGACCGAGCCATCCGAGACCTATGATGGTAATTGTTTTGGTCATTCTTCAGTTATGCTTTTTGGATTCCCGACATGTTGACTGCCTTTCAACGAATCCACCGAAAAAGTCCGTTTCACTGCTATTGCATCGGTAATCACGAATGGTTTTGGCATCATGTGATCGGGTCTTTTTTCGATATTGAACATTGGATTTTCCATCAGATCAAAAGAATATTCCATCACCTTAAATGAAATTGAAACATCTTTTTGCGAAGTAAATTTCACGTTTAAAGAATCTCCCGGAGAAACAAAATACTTGACAAGCGCTGTGTTTTTAGTGCCGCGATACAATTGTTCGGTTTCTCCAACATTCGCATTCTTTCCGTTGAAATTGAGGGAATTTAAAGAAGCATACGCATCGCTGTAAAGGTCTATTTGGTTTACATTTCTCTTGGGCACAATGGTGAAATGAACATTCCTAAGCTCGTTTATTAAGGTGTCGCTTTTCAAAATAACTTCAAAGTCAGGAATTGGTTTTCTTGGTGTTTCCACGGCAAATGTATAGTTA
>CAZMDY010000025.1:0-17658 GCA_964565295.1 uncultured Aequorivita sp.
GATTTGGGCGAGCTTAAAATCCTTTTCAGTTACACCATCAACCTCGTGGGTGGAAAGAAAGATTTCCAGGGTGTTGTAAACATTGGTCCATTCGGGGTGATGATCTATTTTTTCTGCTTCAAAGGCAATTCGGACCATTGCTGAAAATGCTTCCTTGAAATTCTCAAATTCAAAAATGGTGTGGAGTGCGCCATCGTGGTACTCCCAGCCATCAATTTCATTTAATCTGTCTTCAATTTGTTCTGTGGTCAGTGCTTTCATTTGTGTTTGGTTTTATTTCTGGTTTCTGTTCAATTTTTATTTGATTGAAACAATTTCTTCACTCAGGCTGCTTTCTTCAATCACTTCGGAAACAGTTATCTGATAAGGCTCCGGCATTTTGTTTTTTGAAAGAATGGCTTTGTAGCGGTCCTCATTACTGCTGAATACATTTTTAAAGATAGGGATTTCAACTCCAATTTTGGAGGTTATTTCCCTAAATAATTCATCATGATGGATCAAATCATTACTGGCCAGATGAACAATTCCTCGCAACGACTGATTGATGCAGTAATGAATTTGTTGGCATATTTTATTTGAGGTAGTGGCCGTTACCACCAAGTTTGGAAAAACCTCAAAAGTTGCTCGGTGGCGGATGCATTGCCGTAGATGGAAAATTTCGTGGGAATTGATACCCAAAACGAGCGGCAAACGCACGATGGTTGTTTGCGAAAAAAGGTTTTCCTGAAGCAATTTCTCCAAGGAAATTTTTAATTTTCCTGAAGCACTTTCAGAAAGCACAGGGTCGTTCTCATAGAACGGACGGTGTTTGTAGGCATCAAAAACTTCAGAAGAGGAAATATAGAATACCCGCCGTTTCGGATTTAGAAAAGTATAATCCACCAATTGCCGATGCGCCTCAATCTGGTTTTTGGACTGTCCTTTCATTGCAGAAATGACTATAGTAGGACGCAGGCGGTCCAACAGAACTGACAAGTTATCCTTCCCATCACAAAAATGATGGAAAACACGGTTTTCCGAAAAAGCTCCGATTTGTGTGCAATAAGTCCCGTGGACATCAAAATAGGGATAGAGCTCCCTGTACAAGGAATTCCCTATAAATCCACTAGCGCCCAAAATCAAAATTCGCTGTTTCCTTCCTTCTCTCTGCATTTAAAATATCCTTACGCCACTACCCGAAATCTAAAGTCGCCACAGCTACATCTCAGAAATTGAACTTTTTTTAAGGGTTACTTTTTGTAAAATGGTGTTTTTACAATAGTCGCGGCCACGGGTTTGTTTCTGATCTGGATATAGACTTCGGTCCCAGGGGCACTGTTTTCGATTGTTACATAACCCATTCCGATTCCTTTGTTTAGAGAAGGGGCCATGGTTCCGCTTGTAACACGGCCTATTATGGTTCCATCTTTATCGGCAATTTGATAGCCTTGGCGTGGAATTCCGCGATCTTTTAATTCAAAACCGATCAGTTTGTTTTTGATTCCTTCTTCTTTTTCTTTTTTGAGGTTTTCAGAATTGATAAAATCCTTGGAGAATTTTGTGATCCAACTCAATCCGGCCTCTAAGGGCGAAGTGGTTTCGTCAATATCATTTCCGTACAGGCAAAAACCCATTTCAAGTCGAAGCGTATCGCGTGCGGCAAGGCCAATCGGCTTAATCCCATAGTCTTTTCCTGCTTCAAAAACCTTGTTCCAAACTTGCTCCACCTCATTGTTTTTGCAGTAAATTTCAAATCCTCCGCTGCCCGTGTATCCTGTTGCACTGATGATTACGTGCTCAATCCCGGCAAAATCCGCAACTTTGAAATGATAGAATTTTATAGCCGAAAGATCTTCTGATGTCAGCGATTGCATTGCCTCAATTGCTTTTGGCCCTTGGATAGCAAGTAGGGAATAGTCATCGGAAATATTGCGTATTTCAGCGCTCATGGAATTATGTTTTGAAATCCATTCCCAGTCTTTGTCGATGTTGGAAGCGTTTACTACAAGCAAATATTTTTCATCTGCCAATTTATAAACGATCAAATCGTCCACAATTCCACCAGTTTCATTGGGAAGATAGGTATATTGCGCTTGTCCATCGACCATTTTTGAAGCATCGTTGCTCGTCACTTTTTGGATCAGTTCCAAAGCTTTGGGACCGGTCAACAAAAACTCGCCCATGTGGGAAACATCAAATACACCGACCTCTTTTCGCACGGTTTCGTGCTCAACATTGACGCCTGCATAGGAAACGGGCATGTTGTAACCTGCAAAAGGCACCATTTTGGCGCCCAATTGTTCGTGGATGTGTGTAAGGGCTGTGTTTTTCATAATTAGTTCCGCAGTTGGATTTTGGATGTTAAACGATTATTACAATAAGGGGCAAATGTATTACAATCATACTAAGTTAACGAGCGTTTTTGCAGAATATTTTTCGATGCATGCCTCGTTAAAATCGTCTTAACTCTAAACAAATTCCCACTGTTTTAAATACTTTTAAAGAAAAAACCATGGCTACTACCACAACGTTGGATCCTTATTCTGGCAAGGAGCTCAAAACTTATAAAAACCATTCAAAAAAAGAAGTCGCGGAATTAATTCGAAAAGCAGACAAACGCTTTTATAGCTGGAAAGAAACGACCTTTTCAGAACGAGGCAAATTGATGCAAGCTGCAGCCTTAGAACTGAATAAAAACAAGCAGGAATATGCTGAAACGATGGTAAAGGAAATGGGGAAACCGATTGCTCAAGCTCTCGCTGAAATTGAGAAGTGTGCTTGGGTTTGTGAATATTATTCGGAAAATGCCGAAAGCCATCTCCAAGATGAAATGATAAAAACTGATGCGCACAAAAGTTATGTAAGCTATGAACCCCTCGGCGTTTTACTTGCCGTTATGCCTTGGAATTACCCTTATTGGCAAGTGTTCCGTTTTGCGGTCCCCGCTTTGATGGCTGGAAATATTTGTGTTTTGAAACACGCTTCAAACGTTTTTGGATGTGCTCTGAACATAGAAAGTGTTTTTAAAAAGGCCGGTTTTCCGGAACATTGTTTTACAACCTTATTGATAGGAAGCGCTGCCGTGGAGGAAGTAATCGAGAACAAACACATAAAAGCGGTAACTTTAACTGGAAGTGGTCCGGCCGGAGCTGCGGTTGCTTCGATTGCTGGAAAAAATATCAAGAAAACAGTTTTGGAACTCGGTGGAAGCAATGCTTTGCTGATAATGAAGGATTGCGATATGGAAAAAGCCGTCGATTTATGCGTACAGGCCAGATTTCAAAACACTGGGCAAAGTTGCATTGCAGGAAAGAGATTATTGGTGCACGAATCGATTTCTGAAGATTTTCTCCAAAAATTAGTTGTGAAAGTAAGAGAGCTCAAAAGTGGGGATCCCATGGATAAAACTACTTTTATCGGAACCTTGGCTCGAGAGGACCTCGCCGAGGATTTGGAAAAACAAGTGAATGATTCCATTAAATCAGGTGCAACTTTAGCTCTGGGAGGAAAACGTCAAAAGGCCTATTTTGAACCAACCATTTTGACCAATGTTACCGATAAAATGGCCGTTTTCAACCAAGAAACTTTTGGTCCGGTTCTCTCTGTCAGCACTTTTAAAACTGTGGATGAGGCGATTGGTCTGTCCAATAATTCCAAATTTGGATTGGGAGTTTCTATTTTCACCAAAAACATTGAAGAGGCTGAAAATCTTGCAATCCGGTTTGAGGAGGGAGCTGTTTTTATAAATGAAGTGGTAAAAAGTGATCCCCGTTTGCCTTTTGGCGGAATTAAAGAAAGCGGATACGGCCGCGAATTGAGTGAGCACGGCATCCGGGAATTCGTGAACCGAAAAACGGTTTACATCAATAAATAATAGGGGGAAACATACCTGAGTTGGAATTCAAACTTATCTTTATATTTCAAGGCTCCAAAAAAACCATTTTACTTCCTCAAAAATTTCTGTAATCTTGTACTTTCAATCTTAATAACAAACCCATGAATTTCCACACACGAAAATGGATCAAACCCGAAGATCTAAATCCCAACGAAACGCTTTTTGGCGGTAGATTATTGGAATGGATTGACGAGGAAGCTGCGCTTTATGCCATTATCCAACTTGAAAACCCGCGCACGGTTACAAAATTTTTAAGTGAAATAAACTTTAAAAGTTCAGCCAAAAAAGGTGACATTATTGAAATTGGACTGGACATAATCTCATTTGGACATACTTCATTAACGCTTTGTTGTGAAGTCCGTAATAAAATGACCCGGGAAGTGATCATTAGCATAGACCGGATCACCATGGTGGCTTTGGATGAAAATGGAAAGCCTTGCGCACATGGAAAAACGGAAAAAGAGTTCATCAAGGATCGTTTGGCAAAATAAGCCTGAATTTGATCCAGAACACTCAAAACCCATGATCCTGAATTTCAGATAACTTAAAAGTCTCTTACCTGGAACTGACTTTAAGGTATTTTCGATCCGCATAAAACGGTCCGAAAGGAAGCACAGAACACATAATGACAATAAAAAGTTGCATCAGTGTCCAGTTTAGTTTAGTGTACATATAAATCGCGCCCATCACATAGAGCACAAAAAGAACTCCGTGGGCCATTCCTACCATTTCCACCATTTGGGGTAAATCCCAAACGTATTTTAAGGGCATTGCAATCCCGAGGAGCACAAGAAAGGAAATAGCTTCCAAAATGCTTATTATACGAAAAGTCCTAATTGATTTTTCCATTTCAAATATTTTCTGCAAATATACCTTAAGTAAGGTGTCAACCCTAAGTTTCAGACAGGATTTAACATCGGAAAAAAGAGGCCATTCTAGGTCATCCAAGAATTAAAACAGGCGAAAACCAATTAATTTTAGCCTTTCGGCTCATTAAATTCCGATTTGTATTTCTTTAAAAACTTTCGCTGTCTTTCAAGCATTCGTTGCTTTATGCTATCAATATCCATAAAGTCCCGACCAAAATCATTTTCAAAGAAATCATCGTTAAAAAATTGTCTGTTGAAAAGCGAGTCTTCCGCAAAAATATCCTCAAATCCCTGGTTTTTAACATGCGAAAATTTAGTGAAGAATCGGGATTTAAAGGATTGCATAATGCTGTCAGGCTCTATCGGGGTGAGATTGTCGAAATTATTATGGGACGACCAAGAATAGATACTGTCATATCTAATTAAGTTTCCATTTTCGTCAACTTTCCAGGAGCTTTTAGGTTGTTCCATTATTTGCGCTTGACTTTTATTGGTTTCCGAGTTTTTTAGTTCATTTCTTTGTCCTTGCATCCAATGCTCATCAAGAACTGTCATTATCTACCAATTAAGTATTGAATCTTTTTTTGCAGCCTATTTTATGAATCTATTTACAAAAAAAAAATGCCATTACGAATTCCTGACAAAATTTTATATTTAACCATAAGAGGGCAGGATAAATTCAACTATCTGTCCTAAATACTTGTCTATTATGTATTTACAAGAATATTTTTGATTTAAAATTGCTGGAAGATAAATTCAGTCCCATCTCATTCGTTGCAGGCGAATGGCATTCAATATCGCCAGAAATGCAACGCCCACATCGGCGAAAACAGCTTCCCACATAGTGGCAATTCCGCCGGCTCCCATTGCCAAAACAATCAATTTTACGCCAAAAGCCAACCCAATATTTTGCCATACAACATTTCTGGTGGAACGCCCAATTTTAATTGCCCGTGCAATTTTCGAAGGTTGATCGGTCTGGATTACGACATCGGCGGTTTCAATGGCCACATCGCTGCCCAGTCCGCCCATTGCGATTCCCACATCACTGGCGGCAATGACTGGAGCGTCGTTTATTCCATCGCCTACGAAAGCTATTTTTGCACCAGGAATTTTCTTGAACGATTCTATTTTTTCCAATTTATCTTCGGGAAGTAAACCACCAAATGCTTGCTGAAGACCAAGCTCTCGGCCCAGTTTTTCAGTTATGGACTTTTTGTCTCCGGAAAGCATGATGATGTTTTTAATGCCCAATTCCCGCAATTGTTGAATGGCTTCATGGGTATCTTCTTTTATTTCATCGGCAATGGTCACATACCCGGAATAGTCGTCATTAATGGCGATCAGCACCAACGATTCGACAATTTGATCTATTTCTGACGGAATTTCGATCTGATAAAAGTCCATAAGTGCTTTATTTCCGACCATAACCGATTTATCGCACACTTTTCCTTTTAAGCCTTTTCCTGCAATTTCAGTGACATGGGTGGCGGTGGCATCACTTTCGCCGGTTTTGTGTTGCATGATTGCTCGGGCGATCGGATGGGTGGATTGTGATTCCATGGCCTTTAGATAGGTCATCAACTCAGTTTTGGTAATTCCTACTGCATTGATGTTCTGCACTTTAAAAACACCTTTGGTAAGGGTTCCTGTTTTGTCCATTACTAAAGTGGTTATTCGGGTAATGGTATCCAAGAATGAAGCGCCCTTAAAGAGAATGCCATTTTTTGAGGCAGCGCCAAGCCCTCCAAAATAACCTAATGGAATCGAAATGACCAAGGCACAAGGACAGGAAATTACCAAGAACACCAATGCACGATAAAACCAATCGCGAAACACATAATCACTGACAAAAAAGTAGGGCAAAACAGTGAGCGCCATAGCGAGAAACACTACGATGGGTGTATAGATGCGGGCGAATTTTCGAATAAAAAGCTCGGTTTTGGATTTCCTGGAGGTAGCATTTTGAACCAAATCCAATATTTTTGAAATCGAACTGTTGTCAAATACTTGGGTAGTTTCTATTTCAATAACGTTTGTCAAGTTGATGCTTCCCGCATAGACACTTTCTCCTTTATGAATTGTGTTTGGTTTGCTTTCCCCAGTAATGGCAGCGGTGTCCACTGAAGCTTGGGAAGAAATTAATTTGCCGTCCAAAGGAATTTTCTCGCCAGCACGAACTCGAATTTTTTCACCTACTGAAACTTCTTTCGGATGCACGGAAACATAGTGGCCATTTCGGAGTGCGTAGGCTACCTTGGGACGAATGTCCAGCAACGCCTTTATATTTTGCTTAGATCGGTGTACGGCTGAATGTTGGAAAAGTTCTCCCACAGAATAGAAAAGCATAACTGCCACACCTTCATGATAATGCCCAAGGGCGAAAGCGCCAATTGTGGCAATTCCCATTAGGAAAAATTCAGTAAAAAAATCACCTTTCAAAATGTGTTGCCATCCCTGTTTTAATACTGGTAAACCAACTGGAATATAAGCGATTGAATACCAGATTATTTGAATAATATCATGGAAAAAAGGCACCTTAAAAGCGTCCATTAAAATTCCAAATAGCAACATCAAAAAGCTGATCGTTGCAGGAATATATTCCTTGAACTTAAATGATCCGGCTTTTTCAGAAGATGGGGAAGTCTCACAACATGTTTCTTCTTCAGTCAACGGTGTGGATTTGAAATTTTCAGTTTCCATACTTATAGTCTATTTAAGCTTACCAAAGTGTTTTTATATTTTATAAAAGTAGGGTTTGGCTCAATGCAACGGAAGTGCATTGTGGTGATGAGGTTCAATGCTTTTCTTTTTTTGTTTCTGTTAGAAAAAAACAACTTCAAAATAAAAGTGTGAAAGGTTTATCGGATCACCCTTTACATAAAAATTTCTGCAGCTCTTTTTAAAGTTTTTCGGGGCTTTTGTCCTCTTTATTTTCTTTTGAGGCACCCTTTCCGAGTCCCAATAGTTTTCCGATGCGTTGCATAAATGAATCGAAATCGAAAACTCCCTGATCAGTAGTGGCTCTATAAGTTAACCAAATTCCAAGTGGAAGCATAATAACTGTACTGAGCCAAGCGGCAATATAGGCAGGCATCGTGCCGTCTTCTGCACTGTTTTTAGCGAATATTCCAATGAAATGATACGCGAGAAATAGAACAATTGCAACGACCATAGGCAATCCCATTCCTCCTTTTCGGATGATAGCGCCCAAAGGTGCACCAACAAAAAAAAGAATGATGCAAGCCACTCCTAGGGCGTACTTTTCGTGCAGTGCAATCTCAGTTTTGTTCAGTTGTTTCGTTTTCATCCTAAATTCTGCTCTTTTGGCATCCACCGTTTGTATGGTCCCTTTTGCATTGTTCAGGGCCAATTTTACAATTTGGAGTTGTTGTGCAGGGCTGTAAAGATCCAGAACAGTTTGGAAGTTTAGGGAAGGCGCTTGATTGGTGTTGGGATTCCCGTCATGGAGTTTTTCCACACCACTTCGGTAATACATGTTTCTTGTGTAGGAGTTAATGTCCATAGAATAGCTACTGGAGAGCGAATCTATTTCGACCCGTAGTTCGCGGGTGTTGTACATATTTTGGTTGTCAAGATTGTGATCCTTGTCCACATCTCTTTTATTCAATTCTGTTAGGTCGATATTGATTGCATATTCCTCGAAAAAACTTTTTGCGAAAGGTTCTTTGGTTTGATCTGCAGCTTTGTTGACTTGTATGTCTTCGTAATAATTTCCTTCTTTAAGGATCAAGGAGAGTGTGTTGCTGCCCTCTTCACTGGTAAGTTCTCCTTCATTTGCTATAATAACTGTGAAATTCCCATTTGGTCTTTTTTCATTCTTTTTGTGAATGACAACATCTTCTAAGAACTGTCCTCTATCACCACTTTTTTTGTTCACTTTAATATTGAAAAGATCTCCAATTTGACTGAACTGCCCCTCGGCAATTACCATTGAGGGTTGAAATTGAGAAATATTCCGTCTAAGGTTTTGCCATTTGTATTCGGAATAGGGGATGACATTGTTGGCGAAGAAAAATGCAGTTATCGACAGAACAATAATAAACGCCATAACACTTCCCATTGCACGCTGAAGAGAAATTCCAGTCGATTTCATTGCGGCGAATTCGTAGTTTTCGGCAAAGCTCCCAAAGACCATTAAAGAAGTTACAAGAATAGTGAGCGGCAGAACCAAGGGCATCATTTTCGGCGAGAAGTACCACAGAAATTTTAAAATGATCATAACGTCAAGATCCTTTCCCGCAAGTTCTGATATGTAAAGCCAAATGGTCTGAAGGACAAAAATGAACATTAAAATAATGAAGACGCTCAAGAACGTCTTCAAATAAGTGGTCAAAATATATCGGTCCAGAATTTTCACCGGGGTGGCTTTTATAGCTTGTTTATGTAGTAGCCCTCCTTTTTGAATTTCTCCTCGTCAAAATTGAATAGGGTTTTGGAGAGTGGCTGGTTTGTTTTAAAGGAATTGACGGTCAGGGTGTATGAAGTGCCATTTGAATCGGTCTGTATAAGTTTGTAAATATGTTTGGTATGGACATCGACTCCTAAGAGGATGTTTTTTATCTCCGCCTTTGTATCAATGGGGATCAATTTGACGAACTGGATTTTTCTGCCCTTAACATTTTGTACGATATCCATTTGGTAGGTATATCCTTTTTCATAAAAAGTCAACATTTTTGAAGGAGTAATTTCATTGTCGTTTTTTGGATCATAGGAAGAAATGGTAACTTCCTCATCTTCCGGCACAATGGTATAAATATTCTTTCCGTCAAAAATTCTGGTGGTTCCCAGCATGTTAAGCACATATTTGTCGCCTTGTAGCGTAACGTTTCCACGAGTATCTTGGTTAACATTTTCCTTGGAATTGTTTAAGTTGTACTTAAAGTCAATGGCAATGTTGTCATAGCTTTTTACCTTTTCCGAAACTTCCCTCAACAATGATTTTGCATCTTGGGCGAAAGAGAAGTTAGCGCATAGCAGGGCAATAAATAAAATAAATTGTTTCTTCATGATATTTTTAAATTAAATTTCATTTTCCAAATGTTGGTTGAGTGCTTCGAGCGTTGGGACCAATACTTGGCGGGCTTTGCTGCCTTCAAACGGGCCTACTATTCCTGCTGCTTCCATTTGGTCTATGATCCGTCCGGCACGATTATATCCTAATTTAAGCTTGCGTTGAAGCAATGAAGCAGAACCCTGTTGGGCTATTACCAATACTTCTGCGGCTTCGCGGAAGAGGGCATCGCGCTCGTCCACGTTATTATCAAGAGTTGTGCCACCTTCCTCTCCAACATATTCAGGCAATTGGTAGGCCTCAGGGTAAGCTTTTTGGGATCCGATAAACTCAGTTATATCGGCAACTTCTGGAGTGTCAACAAAGGCACATTGCAACCGGGTCAGTTCATTTCCTTGGGTAAAAAGCATATCCCCCCGGCCAATAAGTTGGTCTGCGCCTGAATTGTCCAAAATTGTTCTGGAATCTATTTTACTGGTTACTCTAAAGGCGAGCCTTGCCGGGAAGTTGGCTTTTATAATTCCGGTTATCACATTTACAGATGGACGCTGGGTAGCGATTATCAAATGTATTCCAATGGCACGCGCGAGCTGCGCAAGACGGGCAATTGGAGTTTCAACTTCCTTGCCGGCCGTCATTATCAAATCGGCGAATTCATCAATGACCAGGACAATATAAGGCAAATACCGATGGCCATTCTCCGGGTTTAATTTTCGGTTTTTGAACTTGGTGTTGTATTCTTTAATATTTCGGACCATTGCTTCTTTAAGCAAATCATACCGGTTGTCCATTTCAATACACAATGAATTCAGCGTATTGATGACCTTGTTTGTGTCCGTAATGATCGCTTCGTCCGTGTCGGGCAGCTTTGCCAAATAATGGCGTTCAATTTTGTTGAATAGCGTAAGCTCCACTTTTTTCGGATCGACAAGGATAAACTTTACTTCAGCGGGATGTTTTTTATATAGCAAGGAAGTAAGAACGGCATTTAACCCAACTGATTTTCCTTGTCCTGTGGCGCCGGCCATAAGCATGTGTGGCATTTTTGCCAAATCGACCACAAAGGTTTCATTGCTGATGGTTTTTCCAAAGGCTATGGGGAGTTCCATCTCCGCATTTTGGAATTTGGTGGAGGCGATCACCGAGCGCATGGAAACAGTTTTTGCATTTTTGTTGGGCACTTCGATCCCTATCGTTCCTCGTCCAGGTATTGGGGCGATGATGCGGATGCCCAAAGCTGAAAGTGAGAGCGCTATGTCGTCTTCCAGATTTTTAATCTTTGATATCCGGATTCCCGCATCAGGTACAATTTCGTAAAGAGTAACGGTGGGACCAACGGTGGCTTTGATGTTGGCGATTCCAATTTTGTAGTTATTCAGCGTTTCAACAATTCTGTTCTTGTTTTCCTCTAATTCCTCTTGGTCAATAGTAATTGCGCTGCCCGCAGTATGGTCGCGCAACAGTTCAATGCTCGGAAATCGGTAGGAGCTAAGCTCAAGCCTAGGATCAAATTCGCCAAAATCCTTTACCAACTTTTCACTACGGGCGTCAACCTCCTCTTCCTCGGCTGCTTGTTCCACTTCCATCTCGACATCATCTTGGTTTTCGGATTTCAAAACAATTTTTTCGGATGTTGAAGGAGTAGCGGGCTTTTCATATTCCAAGATTGTTGGGGAACTGGATTCTACTCCCATGTGAACTTCACTATCGGGTTGAGGTTTTGATTGTTGCTCTCTTTGATCGTTGGCTTTAAAATTATTTTCAATGGCAAAATCATCCTGAATTTCCTTTTTCTTGATCCGCAATGCATTGATTACCATTTCAGGAGTAAGTTTTAAACGCACCACCAGATAAACAGTAAGAATAAAAGTCATCAGTAAAATCGTTCCGGGGAGACCGATGTAATCTTGAAGATAGTCATTGGTTTCAAATCCGATAATCCCGCTTAAAATAGAATTGTTCTCGTGAAAAAATCCAAAAAACACTGAAATCCATAGCATCAACAACATTCCCCAAAACCAGAATTTGAGTATTTGTTTTTTTTCATAATTGAAGAAATAATAAATCCCGGTAAGAATCACAAGTGCGGCGAGGATAAATGAAGAAACCCCAAATCCTTCATAGATAAAAAAATGGCCTCCATTAGCACCAAACTTATTAAGCCAATTTTGTGACTGTATCTCTCTGTCGGTCAAATTACCGAGGTCGCTTTGATCCGCCTGCCAAGTAAAAAAATAAGATACAAAAGAAAGCATCAAAGCCAAACCAAGTAAAATCAAGAAGCTGCCCAAAAGAATTTTTTGTTGTTTGGATAGCGTAAACTTTATCCTTTTACGAGGAGAATTGGTGGTTTGTTTCTTTTTTTTGGCCATTTAAAATGGGGTTGTCTATTTCGCAAAAGTACGAATATCAGAATGTAATTTCCATATTAGTTTCCATTTGCGGCCTAAACGTTATTATTTAATTGGTAAAACACTGATTTTCTGTAAGTATTCAGCTATTCAAATTGGGAGGGTATTATTTTATGAGCATATTGTTTTCAATGTAAAACACACAATTTCCAACTTAGTTTTCAGGAAAATATCCTTAAATAAATGAGAAAAATATTTTGATCTTGGGAATATAGATGATGCATCCAATAACAATTGCGGTTGCGGCAGCAAAAAATACGGCTCCGGCGGCCACATCTTTTATGTACCCGATTTTGATATGGTAATCCGGATGTACAAAATTGGCGATTTGCTCGACTGCTGTATTCAGTCCTTCTGTGCTGAGCACTGTTCCAATAGCCAAAATCTGAAGCATCCATTCGGTATTTGAAAGCTCAAAATGGAAACCTGCAAAAGTCATTATAATTGCAATAGAGGCTTGTACTTGTATACTCGCCTCATTTTTTAGCAGTAAAATAGCACCCTTTAAGGCATATTTAGCACCAAGCATTCGTTTTCCTAAATAGGTTTCCCACATTACAACAATACTTTTAATGCTGAAAGATAATCGGGCTCTTCACCAATTTCTTGTACTTGCTGGCTGTGGATTACCTTGCCGTTTTCGTCCAACACCAAGACAGCGCGGGAGTGAAGGCCGCGCAAGTCGCCGGTTTTCATTTCCACCCCGTAATCTTTTCCGAAAGATCCATCCCTGAAATCAGAAAGGTTCGCCACCTTGTCGATTCCTTCATCATCGGCAAAACGTTTCTGGGCAAAAGGCAAATCCTTGGAAATACTAAGGATTTTGGTATTTTTTAACCCCGTGGCTTTTTCGTTGAACTTACGCACTGAAGTGGCGCATACATTGGTGTCAATGCTGGGAAAGATGTTCATGATCACACGGGAGCCACGATAATCTGACAGTTTTTTTGCACTTAAATCCTGTGCCGTCAAATTGAAATCTGGGACTGTGTCGCCTATTTTTGGAAGTGTTCCTACAGTTTCAATATTGTTCCCACCTAACTTTATAGTTGCCATAATTTTTAAATTTAAAATTGAAGCATAAAGATAAGGATTCGTTTTTTGGATACAACGGGAAAAAAGCATTTTATGAGTTATAAGAAGCTGGGTGACGGGGGCTGGATGACGGGTGAATAAAAAAATCCCCTCACATCAATTTGTGAAGGGATTTTAACTTAAGTCGAAAATTGACTTTTTATCTATCTATGGAGCCCAAGACCTTTTGTGCGAAAGCATTTGCTGCTTCGCGTTCGGGCGTTCCATCTGCAATCATCTGGTGTACTTCCACTGCGCCACAAAGGTTGGTGATAAGTTCCCCGACGACGTCAAGTTCCTCATCCGTGATGCGATTGTACTCGCTGTAGGATTCCAATACCTCTATGCAATTTTCAATCTGCTCAGGAGAATTGTTTCGTTGGAAATGTCTAATTACTGGCAACTTCATCTACAAGTCCTTTTAAAAGTTCGAATTTATTTGTTTGTAATTGGTTGACGAATTCTCCATTTTTAAAAGTGGCGAAAGTTGGAAGGTTGTCCACATTGGCCATTTTTCGGCTTTCAGGGAATTTTTCAGCATCCACCAGAACAAATTTTAATCCTTCGGTTTCAGTCGCCAACTTTCTAAACTTCGGTTTCATCATTCTGCAATTGCCACACCAGCCAGCTGAAAACTGGACTACCACGTCCTTTTCATTTGCTATGAACTGCTGTAGGCTATCATCTTTTAACTCTACCATAGCACAATTAATTTTGTAAATATTTGGCAACACCATCACGGGAGGCTACCATTGCTTCTTTTCCTTCTTCCCAGTTAGCTGGGCAAACCTCGCCTTTTTCCTGTACGTGTGTGTAGGCATCTACCAATCGAAGATATTCGTTTACGTTTCTTCCAAGGGGCATATCGTTTACACTTTCGTGGAAAATTTTCCCTTCTTCATCTATTAGGTAAGTTGCGCGATAAGTAACGTTGCTTCCTTCCATAAGATAGTGTTCTTGGTTTTCATCATAGCTCTGGGGCTCGATGTCCAAAATTCCCAATGCTGTTGAAAGGTTTCGGTTGGTATCGGCCAAAAGTGGATAGGTTACGCCTTCGATCCCTCCATTGTCTTTGGAAGTATTCAACCAAGCAAAATGTACTTCTGGGGTATCGCAAGAGGCACCAATTACCATTGTGTTTCTGTCCTCAAATTTTGAAAGAGCTTCCTGAAAGGAAAGAATTTCAGTTGGGCATACGTATGTAAAATCTTTTGGATACCAGAAAAGCAATACTTTTTTCTTGTTTTTTTGGGCTTCCTCAAGAATGTTCAATTTAAATGTGTCTCCCATTTCGTTCATCGCGTCTACTGTGATGTTTGGGAATTTTTTTCCTACTAATGACATAGTTTTGTTTATTTAAAGGTTAATAATTAAAATTCAATAAAAGCCAAAATATTGTTCTTCCAGTTAGAGACCATGGGCTTAAGACTCTAATAATTCGTTCAGAACGGCTGCTTTTTTCTGATACAAAAATAGGCTATCAATACCCTTATTTCCCACAATTTTGAATGTATAAATTTATCGACATATAGAGATTGTCGATAGCGTTAAATTGGCTATATAAGGATTTGCTATTGCTAAGGAGATGTAGTCAATTCCCTAATTTTAATTCGGAAAGCCGCGAAAAGCAAGGTCATAAATGGACTGACATAATTGAAGACAGCATAGCCCGCATACTGGAGTGTGTCCACCCCAAGAACTCCGCTTTGGTAGGCAGCACAAGTATTCCAAGGTACTAAAACTGAAGTCACGGTACCACTATCTTCCAATGTTCGGGATAAATTCTCAGGAGCCAATCCTTTATCCTTAAAAGCTTTGGCGTACATTTTCCCAGGAATAACTATCGCAAGGTATTGATCACTGGCAGTAACGTTCAGTGCCAAACAGCTAAAAACGGTACTCGCAAACAATCCGAAAGTTGTGTGGAACATTTTCAATAAAGCCTTGCTTATCGCCGACAACGCACCAATGGCGTCCATAATTCCACCGAAGGTCATTGCACATAGAATTAGCCAAATGGTGTTAAGCATTCCAGTCATTCCGCCTGAGGAAAATAAATCGGCCAAAGCTTCATTTTCGGTAGGAATACTGGTGCTGACCGTTATGGCATTCATTATTCCCTTATATCCGTATTCAAAAGACAAGGAAGTACCACCGCCAATGACAGCAACTACATTAGGTTGAAAAATTAATGCAGCCCCTGCCGCCAGCAATGTTCCCGCGAAAAGGGCAATGAGTGGGGAGGTTTTTTTTACAATCAATACTATTACAATTATTGGAACCAAAAATAACCAAGGGCTCACATTGATTGAGTCTTTAACGGCCTCTAAAATTAGATGCGTATCTGCAGTCCCGGAGGTCTCTATGTTCAGACCTATTATGATGAAAACTATCAAGGTTATTATCAGGGTGGGAACGGTGGTATAGAGCATATACCGGATATGGGTGAATAAATCCGTCCCAGCCATTGCAGGGGCGAGATTGGTGGTATCGCTCAAAGGGGAAATCTTATCGCCAAAATACGCTCCGGAAATAACAGCACCGGCAGTCATCCCCAAAGGAACGTCCAAGGCACTCGCAATTCCGATAAGTGCAATACCCACTGTGGCAGAAGTTGTCCAACTGCTGCCGGTGGCGACGGAAATAATAGCACAGATTATAACGCAGGATGCCAGAAAAATAGTTGGGTTCAAAATCTGCAATCCGTAATAGATCATGGTAGGAATTACGCCGCTTATCAACCAAGTTCCCGCGAGCGCCCCAACCATCAACAAGATTAAAATAGCACTTGCGGTAGATTTAATATTTACGGCCACTTCCTCCAGCATTTGGTCAAAGCCCACTTTGTTTCGAAACCCGACCAAGGCAGCTACGGCTCCGCCCATTAAAAGGATAAATTGGTTGCTTCCGCTAAGTGCGTCATCGCCGTATGCATAGAAAACATTGTAGAACAGCATCCCGATCAAGGCGAAAACGGGAATCAGCGCCTCCCAAATACTGAGTTCCTTGTTCTCTACAATTTTCTCATTTTTCGGATCTGTAGGCTTGATGTTTTGGCTTTGCATTGTACTTTTAAAAAATGGAAGTGTAATGTTACGATTTTGTTAAAAGCTGTGCAAGTGCTATCAAGGATTTATGGATGAGCTTTGGGAAGTGTTTGTACTACCACGAATACACTGATGTTTTTACATAGAATTCACGAATATCTTTGGTGTGAAATTTTGTTGCATTTTTCGTGAAAACAACCCATAGGGTATATCCGCTTTTGGAGAGGTTACGTTCTGGAAAACTACATCTCCAGAATGTTCACCGTAAACTGATCACCTGCCGCCGTGGTATTATCGCCAGTGCCGCTCCACTTGGCACCGAGGACCGTAAGCTGATAAACTGTGTTTGTATTTACAATTCTAATGTCGGCATACCAAGCATCCACGTTCATTTTAAAATACCAACCCGTGTTGTGCCAAATGCCTGCAGTTAAATTAATATCTCCCGATGGAAATAATCTGCTGGGCGTTGTAAATTCCCGTAGATTTATATTGGCAGAGGTTGTAGTATTGGATCGTATGGTGCAATAGAGCTGGTTGTTGTTGCTGTTCTGATAAAACCCAATGGAAAAAGGTCCAAATTCCACAACGTAAGATGGGTTGTTTGCCGAGCCCGTTCCAAAGCCTCCAGTTGGTGCAATGAAGGTTTCGGTTATGGAAGTAATTTCCAAACCATCCGTAATAACATGCCCCAATACGCCATTGGAATCTGCTACTAAATTCGCTACCGAATTGAATGTCTGGTTTTTTGTTCCAGATGCTTCTCCGTTGGGTAGTGTATATATGGCATTGGTTTCCCCATCAGCAGGATGCGCCCTCAGTCTTACAATTCCGTTTACATCCAGATTTTCCGTTGGTGTCGGTGTATTGACCCCTACTTTTTTGGTTTGGGAATTTGCGGACAGGGAAATCAAAATTGTTACGATCAATAAATATACTGTCTTCATTTTATACGCCATATGGATTATACATTCTTTATCTTTTTACACACCGTGATAGCAGCTATAGTTCCTGGAGGTTTAACGTAAGGGTATCGGGGTTTCCGTTTATGCTCATTACGGTCAATTTGTAAATTCTATTGACCGATTGTAGCCAGATATTTACGTGCCAGGAAGTTGCCAAGGTATAAGTGACAGTTCCTCCAATGCGTGTCCAATCATTTTGGACTAAAGTGCCGTTAGCCCTCAAATATGGAGCTGAGTTAGTATTCATTGATCTTATATCCACGATATAAGAATCAGTGTTGCTGGATTGAATATGAAATTCAAAGCTGTTTGTGCCTCTGGTAAAAAAGGAAACACTCAACGGACCCAGACTATATTGCATTGCATTTGGCTGGTCTGGTCCG
>CAZMDY010000026.1:0-17275 GCA_964565295.1 uncultured Aequorivita sp.
ATTACCATTCATTATGTGAATGAAAATTATGATGAAGGCGCAATTATTGCACAAAAAAAAGTATCTCTTTCGGAAAACGAAACTTTTGAATCGATAGCTAAAAAAGTCCATAAGCTCGAATACGAATGGTTCCCGAGGATAATTGAAGAAGTACTTCACAATGTCTAAAAAGAAAAAATTTTATGTAGTATGGTTTGGAAATCCCGCTGGCATTTTTGATAGCTGGAAGGAATGCAAACGCTCGATCGATGGCGTAAAAGGCGCCCAATACAAAAGTTTTGAAACCTTTGAGGAAGCAAAAAAAGCATACAATAAAGAATTTGCCGATTATAAAGGAAAAACCAAAAAGAAATCGCTCTCAAAAGAACAACTGCAACTGATAGGAGAACCCAATTTATATTCTATTTCCGTTGATGCGGCCTCCAGCGGCAATCCGGGAATAATGGAATATCGCGGCGTAGATACCCAAACCCACAAACAATTGTTCCACCAAGGACCATTTCAGCAGGGCACCAATAATATTGGGGAGTTTTTGGCACTGGTACACGGGTTGGCATTTCTAAAGAAAAACAACAGCGACCGTATTATTTACAGCGATTCAAAAATTGCAATAGGATGGGTAAAACGAAAGAAATGCAACACCAAATTAAAAAGGACTACCAAGAACAAAGATCTTTTTAAACTTGTGGAAAGAGCTGAAAACTGGCTTAAAATTAATACGTATACTACTAAAATAACGAAATGGGAAACCAAAGCCTGGGGAGAGATTCCTGCGGATTTTGGAAGGAAATAATAATTCGGACAACAATATTTATTAACTTTTCAGTTTCATTGGGAATATATTGACAATAATAAAATAATATGAAAATTTTGAATGGAAAGATAAAATTGGGTGGCCTACTTTTAGCAATAATTTTATTCCTTTTATTAATGCTTAAAATTATCTTCTTTTAAGCAATTATTTGGGCGGAAACGGTCCCACTCATTCCCTTTTCCATCTTGTTAAATGACCCTGTCTTATTAATAATTTACCTAAATTTGCACCTCACTTTTAATTTCCTATATGAGCAAACTCGTAATCGTTGGCACTGTTGCCTTTGATGCCATTGAAACCCCTTTCGGGAAAACAGATAAAATTCTTGGCGGTGCCGCAACATACATCGGCTTAGCTGCTTCCCAATTCAAGGTTGATGGCGCAATTGTATCCATAGTCGGAGGCGATTTCCCGAAGGACAACCTCGAGATGCTCGAAAGTAAGGGAATGGATCTATCAGGACTGGAAGTGGTAGAAGAAGGAAAAACATTTTTTTGGAGCGGAAAATATCACAACGACATGAATACCCGCGACACGCTAATCACCGATTTAAACGTTCTGGCAGATTTCAACCCCAGAGTTCCTGAAAATTATCGAAATGCCGAAGTGGTTATGTTAGGAAATCTTCATCCACTCGTCCAACTTGCAGTAATTGCACAAATGGATGCGCCTAAACTGATCGTTTTGGACACTATGAATTTCTGGATGGAACATGCCTTGGACGATTTGATGAAAGTGGTTTCAAAGGTGGATGTTGTAACCATCAATGATGAAGAGGCTCGACAGCTTTCTGGGGAATATTCTCTGGTAAAGGCCGCAAAAAAAATCATGGACATGGGTCCGGAATACGTAGTGATCAAGAAAGGAGAGCACGGTGCCTTGCTTTTTGGCAATGATGATGTTTTTTTCGCACCCGCAATGCCCTTGCGTGAGGTTTTTGATCCAACAGGAGCGGGTGACACCTTCGCCGGAGGATTTACTGGATACTTGTCAAAAACCCGGGACTATAGTTTCGCAAACATGAAAAATGCCGTGATCAATGGTTCGGCCCTCGCTTCCTTCTGTGTTGAAAAATTTGGAACTGAGCGGTTGGAAAACCTGACCAGTTCAGAAATGTACCGCCGTCTTAGACAATTTAAAAGCTTAACCCAATTCGACATTAAATTAACCTAATTCAGATTCTAACTCTGAATCAGAACAGACAATATGAGTGACGCCCTAAAACACGAATGCGGAATTGCCATGGTTCGGCTGCTGAAACCTTTGGAATATTACAAGGAAAAGTATGGGACTGCATTCTACGGAGTGAACAAAATGTATCTGCTGATGGAAAAACAGCACAATCGAGGGCAAGACGGCGCTGGCTTGGCAAGTATAAAATTAAACGTTCACCCCGGGGAACGGTATATCAGCAGGGTCCGCTCTATTGATCCACAGCCAATTCAAGACATTTTTTCACAGATCAATGAGCGCATCAATTTGGAATTCAAGAACAATCCGGAATTCAAAAATGACGTTGCCGCACAGAAAAAACATATTCCCTACATTGGCGAATTGCTACTGGGGCACGTGCGTTATGGAACTTTTGGAAAAAACAGCATGGAGAATGTGCATCCCTTTCTAAGGCAGAACAATTGGATGCACCGCAACTTGATCATTGCGGGAAACTTCAACATGACCAATACCAATGAACTTTTTGAGAATCTGATCAAATTGGGAATGCACCCAAAAGAAAGAGCCGATACGGTTACAGTAATGGAACGGATTGGCCATTTTTTGGATGATGCTGTAGCGAAGCTGTACAAAAAAGCTAAAGCACGAGGGCTGAACAAACAGGAAGCCTCTCCCTTTATAGCTGAAAACTTGAACGTAGCAAAGATTTTGCGGAAATCAGCTTCCAACTGGGACGGTGGTTATGCAATGGCTGGCCTTTTGGGCCATGGAGATGCATTTGTACTTCGAGATCCGGCGGGAATTAGGCCTACCTATTATTATCAAGATGAGGAAATTGTTGTAGTCGCCTCCGAAAGACCTGCAATACAGACCTCTTTCAACATTCCATTCGAAGAAGTCAAGGAGCTGGGGCCAGGAGAAGCGATAATCATCAAAAAAGATGGTCGGGTAAAGGTTTCAGAAATCCTTTCGCCCCTCGAACGTCGATCCTGTTCGTTTGAACGTATTTATTTTTCAAGGGGAAATGATGCCGAAATTTATCAAGAACGAAAAATGCTTGGAAAATTGGTAATGCCCAAAGTTCTGAAGGCCATAGATTTTGATACTGAAAACTCTGTATTTTCATTTATACCAAATACTGCCGAAACTTCTTTCTACGGAATGTTGGAGGCTGCACAAGATGAACTGAACAAACAGAAAAACGAGGCCATAATCAGAGAACGGAAAACGCTAAACCTGGAACGCCTTCACGAAATTCAAGCCCATAAAATCCGTACTGAGAAAATTGCTGTCAAAGATGTTAAGCTTCGAACTTTTATTGCAGATGACAATAGTCGAGACGATCTGGTCACCCACGTTTATGACGTAACGTATGGGGTAGTAAAACCGGAGGATAATTTGGTCATCATTGACGACAGCATCGTTCGGGGGACCACTTTGAAAAAGAGCATCTTAAAAATGCTGGACCGATTGCATCCAAAACAAATTGTGGTTGTTTCTTCCGCTCCGCAAATCCGCTATCCGGACTGTTACGGAATTGATATGGCCCGATTAGAAGATTTAGTTGCTTTCCAGGCCGCATTACTTCTCCATAAAGAACGGGGAACTGAATCGGTAGTAAAAGAAATTTATGAAAAATGCAAAGAACAGGTAACTTTGGAAGACAGCATCGTGATTAACCACGTAAAAAAATTATACGCACCTTTTTCCGATGAGGAAATTTCAGATAAAATAGCCGAGATTATTAGTGATGATGGAGTTGGGGCAACAGTCAAACTCATTTTCCAGTCGGTGGACGACTTGCATAAAGCCTGTCCGAAAAATCTTGGAGATTGGTATTTTACTGGTAATTATCCCACCGCGGGCGGCAATCGGGTGGTAAACCGTGCATATATCAATTTTTATGAGGGCAATCCCGAGAGGGCCTATTGAAAAAATTGACCTAATTTATATCTCAAACGGTAGGATGTTTTAGTTCTTCCAAAATAATATTTCTTATTTGTTCTTTCAAGGATTTTCTGTTCTCCAACCCTAAACCATCAGTTGATATCAACTTGTGGATTTTTACCCTCATTTTTCCTGGTCCGCCTAAATAGAATGAATAAGGGAAGCGTTTTTTATTGTCGTGGAAAGTCATTGGTGCAATAGGGATTTGATGCTCAATTGCCAGCCGAAAAGCACCATCTTTAAAGTCGTCCAAGATCAAATTCAGATCAGCAGGAACACCTCCTTCAGGAAATATGCAAACCCCCAGACCTTGGCTGAGCCGTTCTTCAGCTCTTCTAAAGGCTTCGACTCTACTTTTAGTATTTGTCCGGTCCACTAAAATGCAGGTCCGCTTATAGATATATCCGAAAATAGGAAATCTCGCAAGTTCCTTTTTCCCCACAAAAACAAACGGACTTTTGGTGGACAAGAACATCAGCATAATATCGGTCATTGAGGTATGGTTGGCAACAAACATATAGCTCTTGCCCTTTTTGTACTTGATTTCCCTTGAAATAATTGGGTAACATCCAATGCCAAAAATGATCGCTCCAGACCAAATGCGGGCCACTTTGAAGAAAATTGGATACCACGAATGTTTTAAAATACTGATAAATAGAAAGGGGAACAATACTATCGTAACAACTGCTACCACAAGATAGAACCACAAACGGTATATAGGACCAAATAAATATTGAAGCATCTTCATCTAATTTCAAAAGTACTAATTTCGACAATTTGAATACGACAAAAAAAGTACCTTTGCCCAAAACCATATATAGAAATGTCTCGAATCCTTACCGGCATACAAAGTACAGGAACTCCCCATCTCGGAAATATATTGGGGGCAATCATTCCAGCCATTGCAATGGCGAACGATCCAAAAAATGATTCCTTTCTGTTCATTGCGGACCTGCACTCATTAACACAAATAAAAAATCCTAAAACCCTACGGAAAAACACCTACAGCGTGGCCGCCACATGGTTGGCTTTTGGGCTGGATATAAACCGGGCTGTTTTTTACCGACAAAGTGATGTTCCGCAGACTGCCGAGCTAAGTTGGTATTTGAGTTGTTTTTTTCCATTCCAACGACTGACTTTGGCGCACTCCTTTAAAGACAAGGCAGACCGATTGGATGATGTCAACGCTGGTCTGTTTACCTACCCTATGTTGATGGCTGCCGATATTCTTCTCTATGACGCTGAAATCGTTCCGGTTGGAAAGGATCAGATGCAACATATTGAAATAACCCGCGATGTTGCTTCCCGTTTTCATACCCAAATGGGCGATACCTTCGTTTTGCCCACTGTACAAGTGCAAGAGGAAACAATGTATGTTCCAGGGACAGATGGTTCAAAAATGAGCAAGTCCAAGGGAAATTATATTAATATATTTTTGGACGACAAATCCCTTCGTAAACAAATAATGGGAATCGAAACGGACAGCACACCTCTGGAAGAGCCTAAAAATCCAGAAACCTGCAATGTTTTCGGAATCTATAAACTATTGGCCTCGGCCGAACAAATTGTTGAAATGCGGGGAAGATATCAAGCTGGAAATTATGGCTATGGCCACGCAAAACAAGCTCTGTTCGAATTGATAACCACAAAGTTTTCCGAAGAGCGGGAGCGCTATCAATATTATATGCAAAATCTGTCAGAAATCGACTTAGCCCTGACAGATGGAGCCGCAAAAGCGCGAAAAATTGCCAATGGGGTTTTGGAAAGGGTCCGTGAAAAGCTGGGATATTAAGTTTAAAAAAGCGTGATTATAAAATGACATTTCTATCCGTTCTTCAGATTTGTTACATTCTATAAATCCAATCGGCCGGATTAATCTTGGTTTTGTTCCTATAAATATAGAATTTGAGTACGGTCTTGCCTTCAGTGGAACTTTTTGCCACTGTGCCTATTTTTTGTTTTGTTTCCACTTTATCCCCTTTATAGACCGATACTGTTTCAAGGTTGCTGTATACGGAAATATAATCGCCATGTTGGATAAAGACCACTTTATGGGCACCTTTGATCATTTGGATGGCCATTACTTGGCCTTCAAATATTGAGCGGACAGGAGCGTTGTCTTCAGTGGCAATTTCAACACCACTGCTGGTAGTGGTTACATTTGGAAACTGTGGATGCCGATGAGTTCCAAAACTTTTGATTACCATTCCGCGTTCTACCGGCCAAGGTAATTTTCCTTTATTGCTATTGAAACTGGCGGCGAGTATCTTGTCTTCGGCGGTAAGGGTAAACTCCTCGACAGTGGCTCTTTTTTTAGTGTCCTTTTTGGATGCATTGGCCAGCCTGTTGGCCTCGGCGATTGCGGCCTTAATCAAATTATCTATTTCTTTCTCAATTTGATCCGCCTGTTTTTGTTTGGTCCGTATTTGTGCGGTGTATTTGCTTTCATCCTTTTTTAGTGTGGCAATCAGGGCGCGCTGTTGTTCTCTTTCCTTTGTTAACTGCCTTTTGGCAACTTCATTTTCCGCAATCAACTTTTGTTTTGTGCTTTTCTGTTGGATCAAATTTTCGTTCAACGTTTGGAGTTCTTCGGTCTTGATTCTTATTCCCTCGCCTTGTTTTTTTCTGAATTTAGCATATTGTTTCATATACTGCACGCGTTTATAGGCCTGTAAAAAGTCGTCCGAAGACAAAAGAAACATGATCCTGCTTTGCTGACTTTTACTTTTGTAGGACCTCTGTACCATTTCGGCATAATCGGCCTTCATGACGTCCAGTTCTTTCCGGAGCGTACTTATTTTCTCGATGTTCCCGTTAATGTTCCGCGTCAGAAGATTGGCTTGTTGGTTCGTAATCCGGATCAGGTTTTCAGTAGCCGAAATGCGCTGGTTTATGTCCTCCACTTGTGAAAGCACCGATCGCTCCTCTTTTTTGGTTTTGGAAAGAAGTGAATTGATTTGTTTTATTTCCTCAATAATGGCCTGTCTCTTTTCCTCAAGTTCTTTTTGTTTGTCAATTTGAGAGAAAGCCATGGTCGAAGAAAGCACACAAAATAAAATGATAAGATATTTTCGCAAAACCTTCATCTTGTTAAAGTTGAATTCTTTCATAACCTGTCGGAATATCAAATGGAAAGCTGATGCCGACGTTTAAATCGATCTTTCTGTAGTTGATTTCAATTTTTGTTTGGGATTGCATTTCGGAGGTTACAATAGAGATGTTTTCTGGGAAATATTGTCCGTCGATATTTTGGTGCTGGCCATAACGTATTGTAAGGATCCGATCGTGGTCAGGTTGTGAGAGTGTTTCCAAAACAACTTTAAAGTTTTCGGGATCCAAAAAAAGTGAATGTATGAAATTTTGAGGTTGCCGCTTAGGTTGCACCTTAAAATTATTCTGAAAAATTTCGGATTCATAATAAGAGGTTTCCAATTGGAAAATTGACTGTCCGAGCAATAAATTCTGAGCTTGCTGAAAGTCGATAGGTGTTCCCAACCAATCGCCCAAAAGTGCAAAATCCCCTTCAAAATAAGTTTTCCCTATGGTTTCGTAATACTGCACACGATCTGGTGTAATCAATACTTTGGCAATCGTAATTCCCAAAAAAGATGCTTTTACCCAAATAATATTGTCCTTTTCCATTCGGAGGTTCACTACGATGCGTTGCGATTTTTCCTGGTTTTCATAAGCCAGTTGGACCCTTGCCGCCAAAGTTTCAAACTGTGGGTCTGCAGCGTTGTGAAAATTTATCAGATTTTTAGTTGAAGTTTTTTCGATTTTTGACACTGTTTTGGTTGTACTGCAAGAAATGAGCAAAAATGATAATAGCACAATAAATACTGACTTTTCCTTTCTAAAGAACATCACCAAATTATTAATTCTAAATTTTTTAAGAAGCTGAAAAAGCAATAGTGAACGTTTCATAATTATTCGGAGCTTTGTATTTGAGATGCCTTTTTGTCATAAAATTGCGATTTTTCTGAATCTCCCTTTGAATTATAGGCTACTTGGAGTTGTTTGTAAAAATCAAGTTCCATCTGTGGATCATCCAAAACAAAATCGAGTCCGGTTTCCAGATTCTCAATAGCAAGTTCTGGTTTATGGATTCCATTGTTGGCAACTCCACTCAACAGATAAAGCAAGGCTTGGGCGGGAAATATTTGAAGGCCCTTCTTGCTTAGTTCAGCGGCTTCAGCATATTTGTGAAAATCCAATTGGAGAAGGAGTGTGTTTTTAAGCAAATTGTAATTGTCCAAGCTTAGATCAATTCCTTTTTCATAAAAGTACAAAGCCCGATCCTTTCTCGACTTGGCCGAAAAATAATCTCCGAGTTTTTCATAGACCTTTCCTCCGTTTTCGTCAGAAAAAAGAACTGTCATGGCTTCCAAGTCGGATTCATACTGTGGATTTTTGTTCACAAATTGAATAAAATCGCCCAATACTCGGTATTTGGTTTCTTGGTCTATTTGTTCGGATCCAATAACAATTTCCATCGATTTCAGCGATTCTGCAGTTTCGCCCGAATCCAAATAGAATTTGTACAATGCAAGGTGTACCAACTCGGATCGTGGATTGCTTTCCAATAAATTCTTGGCTGCTTCAAATGCTTTTTCGGCATTTCCTTGTTCGCTATATAGAAATATAAGGTTTAAATGTTCTTTTTCATTTTTTGGATTGTCCTCTATTTTTTGTTCCAGATTTTCTATTGCCCCTTTCGTGTTTCCAGTTTCTCTATAGATTTGTGCACGAAGGGCATTGCGGATATTGCTTTCGCCCCAAAGAGTATCCAGTTCATCCAGCTGTTCCAAGGCTTTGTCATATTGTTCGGTAAGAGCCAGCAGATTGGCCAGATCTTCCTTGTAATCATCATCATACGAAATCAACTTTTTGACTACGGGGATGGATTTGTCATAGTCTTTCTGTTGGTAATAGAGATCGTACAGATGTTTCAGAACATCCAACCGATCGCCAAGGTTGGTCAGTACCTTATTGTAATTGTCCTCTGCGGCGTCAAACACTTTTAGCGCAGCATAGTTCTTGGCCTTTTCAAAATAGACCACAGCTTTTTTTGTGTCAGTTTCAGCCGCTTTTTCAGCCTTTTCCAATGCGGAAATTGCCAGCTCATAATTTTCAATGGCTCTTTGTTTTAAGGCTTCAAAAAAATGTTCCTGAAATAAATCGGTTACCTTCCCCAATTGATCCATAGGGTTTTGAATGGAATCGGTCGGAAATTCTTGGGCATGAAGATGTTTCGGAACAAACAGGGTCCCTAAAAGTAGTGTGATTATGAAAAATCGATTTTTCAACATTGTCGTGTGGAATCTAAAAGCTCATGAATTTCTTTTTTAAGCTGTGGAGGGTGATTTATTAAAATAATCCCTGTTTTCCTTATAGATATATAAAAACTTCGTGCAAGAAAAATATACTTACCTATTTCAACTCCGAATAATCCCCTATACTCACATTAGTAAACTTCCCATCAAAAATAGCATAATTGCCGATCATGGCATTGTCCAAGCTTGCATTCCTGATTGTTGAATGTGTTTGGATTAAACTGTTTTTTACTGAACTGTTCTCAATTATTGTGCCCTTGCCAATTGAAACGAATGGCCCAACGGTACTGTTTCTTAAAACGGCTCCTTCTCCGATAAAACAGGGTGCAATTATTTTCGAGTTTTCGTTGATGATGTTTTCCGAGACCAGATTTTCATCGGCTTGCGAAAGAAACCCCAACATTCTCTGGTTTGTCTCCACCGTTACTTCCTTGTTGCCACAATCCATCCATTCATCAACCGTTCCTGTTTTGAAAACCTTTCCATCTGCCATCATTCTTTTTATGCCGTCATTGATTTGGTACTCACCACCGTTGATGATGTTGTTGTTCAAAACATATTGCAGTTCATTTTTAAGTTGCGCAACGTCCTTAAAATAATAGATACCTATAACGGCCTGATCGCTCACATATTCTTTTGGTTTTTCGACCAATTCAATTATTTCGTTTTTTTCATTGAGGTTGACTACACCATAAGCCTCCGGATTTTCTACTTTTTTGGTCCAAATAACGGCATCTGCTTCCTTGTCCAAATCGAAATCGGCACGAATCAGTGTATCGGCATAAGCAATAACGGCCGACCCTGAAAGAGAATCCTTGGCACACATAATGGCGTGGCCAGTCCCCTTTGGATCGAGCTGGCGATAGATGGAAGGTTTTGCGCCGAGACCATTTGCCAGTTCTTTCAGACTTTCAACAACTTCATCTCCAAAAAAGGCAGGATCGCCGAGAATAAAGGCGATTTCATCGATATCTTCATTCAAGACCTCTACGATATCTTCAACCAAACGATGTACGATTGGTTTTCCGGCAACGGGAATTAACGGTTTTGGAACTGTTAGCGTATGTGGGCGAAGTCGGCTACCGCGGCCTGCCATGGGTACTATTATTTTCATGTTTTTATTCTTTTAGTATTCCTATTTCTTCTTAATTTGAAAACATCGCTATTTTGTTCCGGTGCTCCCAAATCCGCCTTCTCCACGTGAAGTTTTTCCAAGCTCTTCCACTTCTTCCCAAACGGCACGTTCGTGTTTGGCGATTACCAATTGGGCGATGCGTTCTCCGTGTTCGATGGTAAAATCCTCATTGGAAAGGTTTACCAAGATCACCCCAATTTCACCACGATAATCTGCATCAATGGTTCCGGGGGAATTGAGAATGGTAAGTCCTTTTTTAGCCGCCAGACCGCTTCTTGGTCGGACTTGGGCTTCGTAGCCTATTGGCAATTCAATAAAAAGGCCGGTTTTTACAATGGCTCTTTGCAAGGGTTTCAAAGTTGAGGGCGCATCAACACAAGCCCTCAAATCCATTCCTGCCGAGGCAAGGGTTTCATAAGAAGGCAATTGAAATCCGGAGTTGTTGATTATTTTAATTTTCAAGGTATTTTATTATTAATGTGAATCAATCTATTTCTTCAATATTTTTAGTAAATCTTGTTTTTCGGAATAGGTCACGATTGCCATAAAAAACAAGAGCAATAAAGTCCCTACCCAATAATTTCCAGGAAGTCCATAAAACGAAATGGCCGAAAACCCGATGGCGAGAATCAAAAACCCAATTAATTTTTTCACTTCGTAAGGAACGTTGTAATATTTTCGACCGTAAAGGTACGAAAGCACCATCATACTTCCATAGGCCGCAAGCGTGGCAATGGCAGAGCCGACATAACCAATATATGGAATGAGAAAAAAATTCAGCACCAAGGTGATCAGGGCTGAGAAAACAGAAATATATGCTCCGTATTTTGTGCGATCGGTAACCTTGTACCAAACGGAAAGATTATGATAAATGCCCAAAAATAAATTGGCCAAAAGTATCAAGGGAACAATTTTCAACGCTTCCCAATACTGACTATTTGGGATCAAGATTCTTTTAAAAACATCGATATAAATTATCACCACAAGTAAAATGAGACATCCAAAAAGTGTAAAATATTTAGTAATTGTAGCATAGGTTTCCTTCGCATTTCCTTCATTGGAATAATTAAAGAAAAACGGCTCGATCCCCAACCGAAAAGCCATCACAAAAAGCGTCATGAACATTCCGAGTTTATAGCAGGCAGAATAAAGACCTACCTGTACTTCAGCGATATCCGGGGGAAGGAGATATTTCAAAAGAATTCGGTCAAAAGCTTCATTTATACTGAAAGCAATTCCTGCTATAAGCACAGGAACAGCATACTTGATCATCTGTTTCCAAATTGTTCTATCAAACCTAAAGCCGATTCTCATATATAAAGGAAGAACCATGAATAAAGTCAAGGCGCTTGCAATCAGATTAGAGATAAATATATAAGCTACTTTGTCCCTTGGATTCCACAACAAATCCCAGAAATCACTCTTTAATGCCAATGTGGGAAGAATGAGAAAGAAGAATAAATTAAGGCCGAGATTGATGGCGACGTTCAAAATTTTGATCACTGCATACCGCATTGGTTTTTCATTGACCCGAAACCACACAAATGGAATTACCACCAAGGCATCGAGGGCCAATATCCAGATTCCATACGTAATGTAGTCAGGATTAAAATCCAATACTTCTGCGATATAATTTCTGCCTACTAAAGAAATTATCAAAAATAAAAGCGTAGAAACGGTAAGAGAGGTAAGTGTAGTGGACTGTACAGCTTTTTGATTTGTGTTCTTTTTGGTGACAAAGCGGAAAAAAGCAGTTTCCATTCCATAGGAAAGCAATACGTTTCCAAGAATAATAAATGCCATCAAACTTGCATAAATCCCGTACTCTTCGGGCAATAAGAATTCCACATAAAGCGGAACGAGAATGACAGAGAGGATTCTGGGCAAAACCGTGGCCAGTCCATAGATAAAAGTCTGTTTAAAGAGTTTTTTGAAAAGCGCCAAAGTCGTTTCTATATTAATTTGGACTTACAAGAACAGAATGCCTTGCCGTCTTGGCAAAAGTATTGAAAAGAATGGTTTTTCTGGGTGGAGATCTGACCACGAATGCACGCAGGTTCTTTTAAACATTCGTGCATTCGGGACAAAACGTTAATCTATAAAATCAAACCCGCAATAGGGAGCCAACACTTCTGGGATTTTGATGCCGTCCTCGGTTTGGTAATTTTCAAGGATTCCTGCCAAAACCCGTGGTAAAGCCAAGGCGCTTCCGTTGAGAGTGTGCGCGAGGTTATTTTTTCCGTCCTTATCTTTAAATCGAAGTTTCAAGCGGTTGGCCTGATAGGTTTCAAAATTGGAAACAGAGGAGATCTCCAACCATCGATCTTGGGCAGTGGAAAAAACTTCAAAATCATAGGTCATTGCAGAAGTAAATCCGAGATCGCCGCCACACAGACGAAGGATCCTGTATGGCAATCCCAGTTCGCGTAGAATATCCTTCACGTGATCCACCATCTTGCCCAATGCCGCATATGAATTATCGGGATGTTCGATTCGTACAATTTCCACTTTATCAAATTGGTGCAATCGATTTAGGCCGCGAACATGCGCTCCGTAACTACCCGCTTCCCTTCGAAAACAAGGAGTGTAGCCCGTGCACATAATCGGAAAATCGGAATGTGTCATCAAACTTCCTCGGAACATGTTGGTTATTGGAACTTCGGCTGTGGGGATCAAATATAGGTCGTCTACACCTACGTGGTACATCTGGCCTTCCTTGTCCGGCAATTGGCCGGTTCCATATCCTGAAGTTTCATTGATCAACAAGGGCACTTGGTATTCCGTATATCCAGCAGCCGTGTTCTTGTCCAAGAAATAGGCGATCATTGCCCGTTGCAATCGTGCGCCCTTTCCTTTATACACCGGGAATCCGGCACCGGTAACCTTAACGCCAAGTTCAAAATCGATCAGATCGTATTTTTTAGCAAGCTCCCAATGTGGCAGGGCATTTTCAATCAATTTTGGGATTTCGCCTTCCCGAAAAACTTCCTCGTTGTCGTTTTCATCGGTTCCGGCCGGGACCAAATCATGGGGCACATTGGGAATGGAGTAAAGCAGTTGTTGCAACCGATCGGATGCGGCGAGCATTTTTTCATTCAGAAGTTTAGAGCTTTCCTTTAGATCAGTGGTCTTTTTCTTAAGTTCGTTTGCTTTTTCAACTTCCCCGCTTTTAAAAAGCTTTCCTATTTCTCTGGAATAATTGTTACTTTGGGCCAGAACGTCATCCAATTGTGTCTGTGAACTTCTTCTTTCCTCATCCGCAGCCAAAATAGCATCTAATATGGATTCCACATTCAAGCCTCTCTTAGTTAGCGCCTTTACATATTGTTCCTTGTTTTCGCGGATTTCGTTTACCTGTAGCATTTCCCTTGGTTTTTTAAACCAGCAAAGTTATGGAAATAGCCGATTATAACGGAAGTATTCTTTATTATAAGTTTATACCCTCACCAATCGTATTAAAGGTTCAAACCGAATGCATAGCGGCTCTTCGTCCGGCTGCTTCCTCTTTTAAAACCAAATATCCATTTTCTACCAACTTTTTAATAATAAGTATTGCCATAGCATTTGGTATTTTGGTGGTGCTCACAAATGTATTGTTCCTAAATACGGGATGGGTAAAAATAAAATCAAGGATCTCCATATTCCATTTTGAAGCCAGTAATCTCGTTTTATTGAACACAAATAAGTTTGACAACAAATTCTGGTATCAAATTTCATTGTTTACAAAAAACAAGAAAATGTTGTAAGCGAATAGTTTTGTTTACAACTCTTGTAATCAAAAAGAATTGGTTATAGGAAAACGAGCAATTTTGTAAACAAGGAATTGTAAGGTTAAGGCCGTCATTTTGTAAGTTCTCATTTAGGACAATAAAAAATCGTATTCAATGAGTTCTTTCTGCTTTTATGTCATAATCCTCTGGCGAAGGCAAAATCCATTCGCTGTGTTTGAAGGGATACCATTTTTCAGCGGCCAAGTCAACGTCTGGATCCGTGAATGGATGATAAGGACTATTGTTTACGCTGACGTAGGCTTCCAAATAGACGGCAACATCCCTGCCTTTCTCAGCTTCAATTTCCTTGATTTTTTGTGCCAGTTGCCACATTATATCCGGTTTGGTCCGTACTGATGCGTTTTGTTTTTTTCCAAGGATTTTCGAGTAGTCGTAGAGTTCCCGTTTGCCAATTTCCTTGTCGGCAACATATACGTTCAGCGTTCCTCTTTTGGAGCGCAGCATCATTCGCCAACTCAGTCGATGGCCTTCCTCGGTCCAGAGCACATCATCCTTAAAAGCCCAATGCCGAAGCGGTAGACCAATCTGAAAAAGGAAATAAATCGATAGAACGCCGAGGATAATATTTTTATGCCGAGGAATACGAATTTCTTCTTCACTGGAAAATTCCCGCTTCACATTAAACCGTTTCCTAAGGGTTTCAGGGGAAAAGAAAAACAGAGCAAAGGCAATTGACATATAGGGAAAAATTCCAATCTGGAAAACCACAGAATTAAAAAGGTGAAAAATTACTGAGATTATAAAACCAAACGTACGCGTTCTTCTCCAGAGCATCAATGGCACGATTAATAAATCGAAAAGGATTCCGGTATAAGCAATGGTCCAGTGGACCCAATTTTCTTGCAACAAACCTCCGATAATCCAATAATCTGCCCTTCCGGCCATAAACAAGGCTGGAACTGAGGCATCTAACCAGCCTGGATACCATTTCGCCACGGAAGCGAAAGTATAAACAATCCATACTTGCAAGATTAAGGTCCACAAAATCCATTGGGGCATTTTGGAAGTCCTGATTTCAGGTTTAATCTTGGCATCAATCGACAACCAACCGTTGGCCGGCAAAAAAGCCATTATCCAGCAAAGTAACATCATTAGATAATAATGATTATTATAACTCGATTTCTGCATAAAGTATACTCCGCTCCACAAGATGGCGTAAACGAACATACTGAAACGGTATTTATAGCCAATAGTTACCATAATTCCGAAAACCCCCATGGCCACAAAGTAGAAATACATAAATTCTCCTTGAAAAACCTGAAGAAAATCAAAACCTATAAAATTGAATGTGAAAGGTGGCTCCACCAATGTGCGGCGCACCCACCCTGTTGCAATTGCACCGAAGGCCTCAACGGTTATCAAAAGACCAAAAACAGCCCGGAAAAGAACCAGGCCAATATTATCTATCTGTTTGAACAGAAATTTATCCACGGTTTTTTATGTATTCCCTTGCCACCACTTCATCATGGGCTATTGCTTTGCGCAAGGACTCGATGGAATCGAAGGTTTTCTCTTCTCTTATGAACTTTAAAAATTCAATATTGAGTTCCGCGCCGTAAAGATTATTGTTGAAATCCAGAAAATAGGTTTCGATAGTTTTTTCAACTCCATTTACGGTAGGATTAGTCCCAATGCTAGTGATTCCATGGTGTCTTTCCCCGTTCAAAATGGTTTGGACAATATAAATTCCGTTTTTAGGAACGAGTTTATATTCATCCTTGACCTGTAAATTGGCGGTCGGGTAATCGATGGTCCGTCCAATGGCCCTGCCCCGCACCACTTCGCCGGAGATCATGAAATTATATCCCAAATAGTTGTTTGCCGTTTCGACATCACCTTCATCTAGAGCCTTGCGTATTTTGGTAGAGCTGATTGCTACTTCATCTATTTCCTTTGCAGATATCTCTTCCACTTCAAATTTGTACAACGTGCCAAATTCCTTTAGATCTTCAATGGTTGCGGTCCTGTTTCTTCCAAAACGATGGTCATAGCCAATAATTATTTTCTTGGTCTTAAGTTTTTTCACCAAAATATCGCAAACAAACTCCGCTGCGGTCAATCGGGAAAAAGCATGGGTAAAAGGATGGACAACCAAATGGTCCAGTCCCGTTTTCTGAAGCAATTGAACGCGCTCTTCAATGGTGTTTATGAGTTTCAATTCCTCCATTTGCTGAAGCACCATTCTGGGATGGGGAAAAAATGTGAGCACAACGGAATCCAAATTCTCGTTTTTGGCTGTTTCCGCCAAGCGTTTCAAAATTGCTTTATGGCCAATATGAACTCCGTCAAAAGTACCTATGGTGACCACGCTTTGTCGGTCATTTTTATAAGCGGAAACCGAGGAATATTTCTTCAAAATTATTTTCCGTTAAAAGTGTTCATTGTAATGTTCATTCCGGCCAAAACGAAGGATTCTATTATTTCACAGCTTTTATCCAAACGCTCGGGCAATAGGTTATTTTCTTCCGTTTCCCATTCCCCCAAAACATAGTCGATTTGTCTTCCTTGGGAAAAAGCATCACTTATTCCGAACCGGAAACGGTTGTAATTTGTGGTCTGCAATGTATTTTGGATGTCCTTTAAACCGTTGTGCCCACCGTCGCTTCCTTTGGTTTTTATGCGAAAGGTACCGAAGCCCAAATTTAGGTCATCAGTTATAACAAGTAAATTTTCCAAGGGGATCTTTTCTTTATCAAGCCAATACTTTATTGATTTTCCGCTTAAGTTCATATATGTACTTGGTTTTAGCAGAACAAGGGTTCTTCCTTTTATTTTGTGATATGCAATATCGCCTAATTTTGCTGTTTCCCAAACCAGTGAATTTTTTTCGGAATAATGATCCAGAATTTTAAAACCAATATTGTGTCGAGTGTTTGCATATTTTGGACCGATGTTTCCCAGGCCAACAATTAGGAATTTTTTCATGTTTTCATCATCAGGAATTATTTCTTCCTCTTTTTTTGAATTTGCTTTTTTAAAAAACCTCCACATACATTCTTGCAGTATTTTGGTAAAAATAAAAAAAGCACCCTGATTTAACAGGATGCTTTCACTAATATTTAAAAAGACGGGATTATGCTTC
>CAZMDY010000027.1:0-16804 GCA_964565295.1 uncultured Aequorivita sp.
AAAAGTTATGAACCTTCAAAAGACCCCACATTTGAGAAAAATAGCATTGACAGCATTGCTCTTGCTAGCAACAATAGGAATTACGGCACAAACTACCGATTTGGCACGGGTAGAGTATATGAACCTGCCTTTTTCCAAATCTGACAATTCATTGCAACGCTTTAGGACCCTGATCCAAGCCCCTATTCAAATCCATAAGGAGAAAAAGAATTATCTTGTAATCGGGCTCGAATATCGGTATTTGGATATACAAATTGAGGATGCTGTGGACATTGATGCCTTTGGGGATAACATGATAAATTCTACCCAGCGGTTCGATTTCTATATCGGCTATACTTGGGAACACAACAACGACTGGCGATTTGGGGCAAAAGCAGGGCCTAAGATTCAAAGCGATTTTGAAGGAAAATTGCAGAGCAATGATTTCATTTACGAAGTAGGAATATATGCCATTAGAGATAGAAGAGATAACGAAGATGGAGAAAAACCAAGTAGGCTTGTGGCTGGATTGACGTATTCAAACACACCGGGGCGCTGGTATCCGTTGCCGATACTAAACTATCACAAAAAGTTCCACCCCAACTGGACATACACCTTGGGAGTTCCAAAAACCAATATTAGAAATTATTTAAATGCCAGCCACAAAGACGCCTTGCAGGCCTTTATTACCTTGGACAATGATTTTGCGAACATCCATCACCCTTTTGTTCCCGTTTCCACAGATCAAAATTCGGGTGGCAAGGTCGCTCAGAGCATCCAGACAACTATAGGGTTGGTGGGTCTGGGATATGAACATTTTTTCACAAAACAATTTCTTTTTTATGCATACGCTGCCCATAGCGTTTATACTAATTTCCGGTTGGAAGATATTGATGGTGAAAAGATTTATCAGATAAATGATGAAAATTCCCTGTACTTTAGAACCGGATTAAAATTCAAATATTAAAACAAAAAAATGTCTAGAATACTTATTATTGAAGATGAAGCCGGCATTCGAAGAGTCTTGGTCAAAATATTGACTGAAGAAAACAAAGGATACGAGGTTTTTGAGGCGGGCGACGGCTTGGAAGGGATGGAACTGCTAAAAAAAGAAGATTTTGATTTGGTTCTCTGCGATATAAAAATGCCCAAAATGGATGGAGTAGAAGTGCTGGAGGCCTTGAAAAAAATAAAACCAGAAATCCCAATTGTGATGATTTCCGGCCACGGCGATTTGGATACTGCCGTGAATACCATGCGGATGGGCGCTTTTGATTACATTTCAAAACCACCAGATTTAAACCGATTGTTGAATACGGTCCGAATAGCTTTGGACACACAGGAACTGGTGGTGGAAAACGCAAGACTGAAAAAGAAAGTTTCCAAAAATTCCCAAATGATCGGAAAATCCCCTGCCATTGAATTGGTAAAGGAAATGATCGAAAAAGTAGCGCCAACAGAAGCACGGGTTCTCATAACTGGACCAAATGGAACTGGAAAAGAATTGGTTGCCCACTGGCTGCATCAAAAAAGTGAGCGAAGCAACGGTCCGATGATAGAAGTAAACTGCGCAGCAATTCCCAGTGAACTGATAGAGAGCGAACTGTTCGGGCATGTGAAGGGGGCGTTTACCTCTGCCAATAAAGATCGCGCGGGAAAATTTGAGGCGGCCAACGGCGGAACAATCTTTTTGGATGAAGTAGGAGATATGAGCCTTTCCGCACAAGCCAAGGTTTTAAGAGCTCTGCAGGAGAATAAAGTTCAAAGAGTTGGAAGCGACAAGGACATAAAAGTGGACGTTCGGGTTATTGCAGCCACCAATAAAGATCTTAAATCTGAAATAGAGAAAGGAAGGTTTCGAGAGGATCTATACCATCGTTTGGCCGTAATTTTAATAAAGGTCCCTTCCCTGAAAGAAAGAAAAGAGGATATTCCTTTACTGGTTGAATATTTTTCTGAAAGAATTTCTAATGACCATGGAACGGCACAGAAGAAATTCTCCGCTAAAGCAATTAAAAAACTCCAGGAATTTGAATGGACCGGGAACATCCGTGAGCTTCGCAATGTTGTTGAAAGGCTGATTATACTTGGTGGAAAGGAAATAAGCGAAGAAGATGTACAGCTTTTTGCAAGCAAATAAGAATTGTATGCAATAATTGGTAATCCAACCCATTAAAAAAATGAAGAAAATTAGAATAGAGGATTTCAAAGTAAACGGAACGGTAAAAATAGCCGATACCAAAACAAACTGGAATCTAAATGCTTCAGAGAAAAGTCTCAAAAATAAACTTAAAGCCACAAGAAGGGAATTAGGAGAACTGCAGGACACCTTATATGCCCATGGAAAATATGCCGTATTGGTCTGCTTACAAGGAATGGACACCGCCGGAAAGGACAGCCTGATCCGGGAGGTTTTTAAGGATTTCAATGCCCGCGGAGTGGTAGTACACAGTTTCAAAACCCCAACGGCACTGGAAAAGCGACACGATTATCTCTGGCGCCATTATAAGGCACTTCCCGAAAGAGGAAAATTTGGGGTTTTCAATCGAACACACTATGAAAACGTACTGGTCACAAGAGTCCATCCAGAGTATATTTTGGGTGAAAACATTCCAGAAGTGGATTCTCTGGAGGATATAACCGATTCTTTTTGGGCTCGCCGTTTTCAACAAATAAATGATTTTGAGCGAACTATATCCCAAAACGGAACGATAATATTTAAATTCTTTTTAAACCTTTCCAAAGAAGAACAAAAACACCGACAACTTCGACGGCTGGACAATCCAAAGAAAAATTGGAAATTTTCTCCAGGTGATTTAGATGAAAGGGAATTATGGGATAAATACCAAAAATGTTACGAAATGGCAATCAACAACACAAATAAACCAAATGCCCCGTGGCACATAATTCCTTCAGACGACAAAAGAACCGCTCGGGTGATTGTTGCTGAAATTATGTTACAGGAACTTCAAAAATTTGAAGACATCAAAGAGCCAGAGCTCAATGATTTTGATAAAAGCAAAATCTCAGAGTATCGTGAACGGTTGTTGAATGATTAAAAAATCACTTCTTTTTTTTATTTAAGTAATCTCTTATAACGCTCTTTCGCCCAATGGTTTTAGTTATTATGTCTTTATCTAAATTCCATCCTCTTGCAGGTGAATATTGGCGGGCATACCAAATCATTTGAAGGTGAAGAAGGTTCCAGGAGTCTTTGGGGAATAAGCGTTTAGCATCGCGTTCTGTTTGGACCACATTTTTCCCATTGGAAAATCCCCAACGATACATAATCCGGTGGATGTGGGTATCTACCGGAAATGCGGGAATATTAAAGGCTTGGCTCATCACCACACTCGCGGTTTTATGTCCCACGGCAGGCAGTGACTCCAATGCCTCAAAATCCGCAGGCACTTGCCCGTCATATTTTTCAATCAGGATGTGTGATAACCCATGGATTCCCTTGGACTTCATCGGTGACAGACCTACCGGCTTGATTATATCGCGAATCTCTTCTACCGAAAGTTTTATCATGTCATAAGGATTGTCGGCAATTTCAAAAAGCAGTGGAGTGATTTGGTTTACCCGAACATCCGTACTTTGGGCCGAAAGAAGCACTGCAATCAACAAAGTATATGGATCTTTGTGGTCCAACGGAATTGGAACTTCAGGATAAAGCCTGTTCAAAGTTTCCATTGCAAAACCCACTTTTTCTTTTTTGGTCATTTTAAAGTACTTTTGAGCAAAAATAAGGATTATGAAAACATTAAGGCCGGGTGATAAGGCACCCAAATTCAAAGTAAACAATCAGGACGGAAATCTTGTTGATTCTGATGATTACATTGGAAAAAAATGGATTGTTTTTTTCTACCCGAAAGCGAGTACGCCTGGATGTACTAACGAAGTTTGCAATCTTCGCGACAATTATGCAGAATTGCAAAAACAAGACTATCAACTTTTGGGCGTCAGTGCGGATAGTGAAAAACGGCAAAAGAATTTCAGCGAAAAGCACAAACTACCTTTTCCTTTGCTCGCCGATGAAAACAAAGAGGTCATCAATGGTTTTGGGGTATGGGGACCCAAACAATTTATGGGAAAAAAGTACGACGGAATCCATAGAACCACTTTTGTAATAGACGAAAACGGAATTATAGAGCGCGTTATCGACAAAGTAAAGACCAAGGAACATGCAGCACAAATTTTGGATCAACTTTCCTGAACAATTGATGTCTTTATATAAATACGATCAGCTTACCAGCCGTCAAACCTATAAAATAACTTATTTTTGTAGCTATGTATAGGCTTCAGATCATTTTTTTTGATGGGATAATATCGTTTGTTGAAGGTCTCCAAATTTGTATTGGACTGACAAAGAACAAGAACGGATGAAATCAAAAATTACTGTAACATTTCTTGGCACAGGCACATCACAAGGCATTCCAGTTATAGGAAGCGACCATCCTGTCTGCAAAAGCACCAATCCAAAGGATAAACGGCTGCGGGTTTCTGCTTGGATTCGCTGGGACAACTATTCTTGCGTTATCGACTGTGGACCCGACTTTAGGCAGCAAATGCTTCGTGAGAACATTACCAAACTGGATTCCATTTTCATAACCCATGAACACAGTGACCATACGGCAGGTATCGATGATATCCGTCCATTTAATTATATGCAGAACAAGGAATTGCCATTTTACGCACACCAAAGGGTGTTTGACGCTCTTTACGATCGGTTTGCATACGTATTTGCAAAAGAAAACAAATATCCCGGGGCACCCAACATTGAAGAAATTCAAATAGACAAAAACTCTGTTCTGGAATTGGGTGGCAAAAAAGTGATTCCAATAGAAGTGCTTCATGACACCTTGCCAGTTCTCGGTTTTCGAGTGGATAATTTCACATATTTGACCGACATGAAAACCATTTCAGCCGAAGAAATCGAAAAGGTCCGTGGAACCGAAGTATTGGTTGTCAATGCCCTTCGCGAGGAACCGCATTATTCACATTTAACCCTGTCCGAAGCCCTTGATTTTATTAAAGAAATAAACCCAAAGAAAGCTTATCTCACACACATTAGCCATAAAATGGGCTTCCATGAAGAGGTAGAGAAAAAGTTACCCAGCAATGTATATCTCGCTTATGATTCATTGACTATAACTATTTGAGCATTAACTGTTATACGCGATTTTAAATTGAACAATCCCAATATTATTAAATTTTAAAATAGTTGTAAAGATGAAACGACAGATATTCCTATATTTATTCCTTTTCGCCGTGTTGTTGCTTATTTTTCAATATATGAATGAGAAAAGCATCTTTGGAGCCCAGGAGGCTACAATCAAAACTTTGCGTACAAAAGTCGAAAAATCCACGGACTCAATTTCTAAGTTGAATGAAAGGATTTCCGATCTAAATTATTTTACACTGCAGGGAAATGAAAATGCAATGACCTATTTGGAAAGTTTTGGCTACAGATCTTCCGATATTGAAACCCATGTCTCTGACTATATTTATGATCAAAACGCGCTAAGGGGAACAAATCCATTGATCCCATTTGAAGGAATAAATGGCGAAATGAAAATAAATAAATTAAGGTTCTTAAATCATAAATGGATTTTGGCCGATTTTACCGATGGCACCTATTGGGGCGAAATGATTTTGGAATTCACTGTAAAAGAAAACCAAGAACTTGAGCTAAAAACCATAGCGTCCCTAATTTATCCAGAATAAAAATCAGGACCGCTGTTTAAGCCAATCTTTCACCTCCTGAATATTTTGAGGCGAAACTCCATGCCCAACCGGAAACTCTGAATAACTGCACTCGATGTTCAGGTTTTCCAGAAAAGGCTTGGTTTTACGGGCCCACTGAATGGGGATTACTTGGTCCACTGAGCCGTGGGAAGTGTAAATTTTCAGTTTGCTAAAGTCATTTTCAGCATAGCCTTCCGTTAAAATATCGGGGTTAATATATCCGCTCAGACCAATTACATTTCTGACTTTTTCAGGATAGCTCAGTGCCACGGCGAAACTTAAGATTGTGCCTTGGCTGAAACCAAGTAGTGTAATGTTTTCTTTATCAATGTTGTACGCCATAATAATCTCATCTATACATCTCGCAACCAATTCCCGCGAAGCGATAGCTTGTTCGTCATCACTGAATTTTCCTTGGGAATTGTCGAAATAAATATTGTACCAAGCGTTTCCATAAGGTTGCATTTTTATTGGAGCCTTTAATGATATAATGGCATGCGATTCTGGAAGTTCAGAGGCGAAAGAAAACAAATCGTTTTCATCACTGCCAAAACCGTGGAGCATAATAATTGCAGGTGCAGCTCTGTCAGAGTTGTTCGCAGCTCTGTAATTGTGTTCCAGAATTAAATTTTTCTTTTTCATTGGGTTTATAAATTTTAAAATATCCGGTGTTTTCTAGTTTTAAAATTCCTGGTCTATTGCCTTCGAACCTTCAATTCAAAAATGTAAACCATTCTTGAAATTTTTCGCTGAGATAGGGAATTCCCTTCTCATTTCCCATTATGGCTTGGATCCAGGAATAAATCCACAGCACAACGCAAATAGCCCAAAAAATATCCCCGACTATAAAATCAATTCCTGTTTGAATCACCATGGCAGAGATAAATAGTAAAAACAATCCAAACATGTTTTTTATGTGCCAAGTGGCAAAGGGATGACGCTTTTCCTGATTTATAAAAAAAGCAATAAAAAACCCGACAAATGGGGCATAGGCAATCAATGCGGTCGATTTTCCTAAGGGTGTGTTTCTCATTTTGTATTCAATACCAAATTGTTTTTAACGAAAATGCCATAAGCTTTTCCTTTTAATTTCGTCCCGAGCAAGGCGGCATTTTGTGACGAGGAAACAATTTCATCCTTAGAAAATTCCCATGTTTCTTTGGGATTAAAAAGAGATAAATCAGCTACTTGTCCTTCCTCAATTTTGGTCTCAGGAATACCAAAAGTTCGCTTTAGCCCAGTGAGCGTCTTGATCGATGACTCCATTCCACAAAGTAAATTAAGCGCACCGAAACAACTTTCAAGACCAATACTTCCATAATCGGCATGATCAAATTCGGTGTTTTTTCGTTCCACATCAAGCGGATTATGATCGCTGGTAATTCCATCTATTGTTCCATCCGCAATACCTTCCATCAATGCTTCGATATCGACTTGGGTGCGCAAGGGCGGTAAAAGTTTATAGTTTGTGTCAAAATCCTGCAAAACATTATCGGTCAATGCAAGATTAAAAATTGCAACACTGCAAGTAATGTTCAATCCGTTTTTTTTAGCCTCTCTTATCAGATCGACCGATTTTTTGGTTGAAATAGTTGGAATATGAAGTTTCCCGCCGGTATATTCAAGGATATACAAGTCGCGAACTATTTGCAATTCTTCCGAAAGTGCGGGAATTCCTTTCAATCCCAATTGGGTACTACTAATTTCTTCGTTTACGACTCCCTTTCGTGCAATGGATTTTTCAAAAGGAAACGACTGTACCAAACCACCAAAACTCTGACAATATTGAAGTGCTATTTTTAAAAGATTGGCATTCGCAATCGGTTTTTTATAATCGTAAAAGGAAACGGCCCCTTCATTTTGCATATCGAAAAGCTCCGCAAGATCCTTGCCTTTTCCCTTCATGGTAAGCGCACCGATGGGGTAGAGGCTTACTACATTTTTTTCGGCTTTCGACTTTAAATACTTAATGTGTCCTTTGCTATCGGTGACGGGAAAACAATTGGCATTTACTGCAACTGCTGTAAAACCACTATGAGCAGCGGTTCTTAGTCCATTTTCAATATTTTCGCGCTCCTCAAAACCAGGTTCCCCAAATGAAACACTACTATCAAACCATCCTTGGGAGATGTGAAGATTCTTAAGTGAAATCTCCTTCATTTTTTCCGAAGATGGAATGGAAGCAGCTATTTTTTCAATAGTCCCATTCACGATCAGGATGTCACGCTTTTTTAAATGGTGTTTTGATGAAGGATCTACAACGGTTGCATTTTTAAGTAATGTTTTCATTTCCAGTGTCTATAGGATGTTGAAATATAAAATCTCGGTTTTAGGTTTTCATTATTTCATAAATTTCAATATGATCATTTCACACAATAAAAAGAACAACGCAAAAATAGCAAACCATTTCCAGAAACTGTTTATCATACTGGCATCGGAAACGGAATCAAAAAGTGCTTCGATTGAATTGTGAACATTTACATTTTGCCAATCTTCAACGTTCATATAATTCAATTTGCTTTCCTGTCGGGAAAAATTGTAGCTTATATGTTGCAGAACTTCGTCCTCCTGAACAAGTTCGTAGTTTCCAGCCTTTTCGGGTTGTTCTATAGTTGTAATCTGAACTTGGTTCGCCTTTGTTTGTTGTCTCGGAATAAATTGGGACACACTGTCCCGAATTGCCAAAATTTGATCCGGACCCAACTGGATCGGGACCCCAAAGGTGTTCATTTCCCCAATAGTGTAATATAGATCAGGCAAAGGCAGGCTTTGAATGCCCATGTTATAAATGCTGGGCACTACCAATGGCGAATTGATGAAATTGGAGTTCTCATTATTAATGGCCGCAGTCAGCAAAAATGTGTTTCCTTTTTGAAGTAAAAACGGACGTTGGTCCTCAAAAATAAGTGCAGCAACTGCTGTTGAGTTGATGTCATAAAAAGAGCGGACTTGAGGATATTGAAAATTGGCAACTTCTTTTTCAAAAACATTCTGGAACAATGGATGCGCAAAAACGATTGTGGTGATTTTCTTTTCCACTTGGATTCCTTCTGAAATCGTTCCCAGTCCCATTGTTGCTAAGAAAGTATTATAACTTTTTAATTCCAGTTCTGTGGCGGGTATGATCAGCAAACTGCCTCCAGCATCAATGAAGGATTTTATGGCTGTTGACAAGGACATTGGAATTTCCTGCAGCTCGTTCAACACAATAAAGTTTTGTTCGGGGATTCGATTATAATCTAAGTTGTTGAAATCCTGTTGTGAAAAATCAAACTTTTCTTCGTCAAAAAGGCGTTGTAAAAAATTGCCATTTGCTTCATTTATTGCCAATACCTTTATTTTTTCAGCTTTGTTTATACTAAAAAACAAAATGTTGTCGAAAGGCACATTGACTTCTTGCACTTCAAGTTTTCCAATAAATTCTTCAGAAATGTCTATATCAAAAGTTATTGAGCCACTGAGGTTTTCGGATAGGTCCACAGCTGTCTTGGCCACTAATTTTTCGTGGTTGAAAAGTGAAATGGGTACTTCATTATTTCCGTTTCCGTGTCTGGAAACCTGGGTGGTCAACTTAGCGGTGGTTGCCGTTTTTGAACTGATAAAAACACTGTCCAATGATACGTTTGAAGCTTTTTCGGGCCGAAGTTGCACCACACCAACCTTCAAATCTTCTGGTATTTCGGGGAATGGTTCCTTTTGTTGAAAATCAGAAAAAAACAACAATTGTCTGGAAACATCCTTTCCTTGGGAAAAAAATTGGTTGGCCTTCAACAGCACCTGCGATGGTGTCAATTGGTTTTGCGAATATCCAATTGAGAGGATTTTGTTTTTGAAATCAGATGTCGAACTATTGATATGTTCCGAATCATTCGTAAACCATGTAATGTTTTGTCCGTCAATATTAATTTCAAAAAGATCCTGTAGTGCGCGTTCCAATAAATTCCCTGTGTTGCCTTTAGCCTGCATACTGAAGGAGTTGTCAATATAGATCACCGTTTCCTTTACCTTGCCCAGGTCAACTTTTGAAGCGGTAAATGGTTGTGCAAAAGCTATAATTACACAGGCAAGGGCAAGGAGCCGGGCCAATAGGGCCAGCCATTTTTTGATCTGGGAGCTTTTACGTGTCTGAAGTGTAACTTTCTTGAGAAAAGCAACATTTGTGAATTCAACTCGCTGAAAACGACGGAGCTGAAAAAGATGGATAAGTATTGGAATGAGCAATAAAAAAAGTGCAAAAAGAATTTCTGGATATTTAAATTGCATTCCTTAAATTATTTTTCAAAGTTAAAAATGAAATGTAATAATAACAAATACTTCCCACTTATTTCCCTTTATATTACGCTATCATTTTTCCTCACCCGAAACTTTATAGTAGTGCCGACGCCGAGATTTGAGCTAACTTTGATTTCTCCATCCAACTTGGATATTAGTTTCTTTACGGTAGACAGACCAATACCATTTCCTGTTTTTCCAGTTCTATCCAAAACCCCTGTTTTGCCGAACAGATCAAAAATATGTGGCATGTCCTTTTTGGAAATACCCATGCCATTGTCCACGATTGAAAAATAGTAGTAGTCATCCTTTTCGTAACAGTCAATATCAATCTTTATTTTTTCTTTGTCATTGTATTTAATACTGTTGACAACAAGGTTTAAGATGATCTGTTCCAATGCGTTTCTGTTTGCATGAATTTCGACATTTTTCTCTGGGAGGTTAATGTCGCAGTCAATATTTATGTTCAGAAGTTCTATGATGTTTTCCAAAAACTCATGACTGTCAAAAACCTCGGCAATTTCAGAAGCTGTTTTGTGGGTTTCATAATGTTCCAAAAGTCGGGAGATATATTCACTCAAAGTGAAAGAAGATTGTTTTATATAATCCAAATATTTCTGCGCTTGATCGTCGAGAAGTTTACCATATTTTGTACGGAGCATATCGGAAGTGATAACCATATTGGCCAAGGGCATTTTCATATCGTGGGAAACGATGCCGGCAAAACTTTTAAGTTCTTTGTTGCGTTCCTCCAATTCTTCCTGAACCCGCATCAACGTTCTATTGTGTTTTTGGGCTTCAAATAAATTCACTACTTGAAATGCCAGCGAGGTTAGAATGCGACGCTGTTTTGCGCTGAATGTTCTTGGCTTTGAATCGAATATACATAGGGTTCCCAATGAATGTCCTTCTGGATTTACTAAACGTGCACCGGCATAAAACACGATTTGCATTTCGGCAATAAATGGATTCTCTTGAAATCGCGGGTCTTTTCTGGCATCTGAAACAACAAACAGATCGGAATCATCCAATATGGCATGACCACAAAATGAGGTTTCCCGAGGCGATTCGGTTATTGAAAGTCCATAATGTGATTTTAAAAAATTCCGCTTAGAATCCAAAAGCGTAATTAAAGAAATAGGCACGTCGAATATGCTTGCCGTCAAAGTAGTAATATTGTCAAAACTACGCTCTGGAAGGGTGTCGAGCAATTGGTACGACTTTACCGCGGCCAAGCGTTGTTTTTCATTTTGGGGAGTATTAGGTTTGATCAAAGCACGATTTTTTTAAATTAAATCTTTAAATAATTTAATGAGTTGATTAAGATAAATGTACAATATTTTATAAAAAGAATATCGCAGAGATAAAAAAGAAAAAAAACAGTTGATGTTCAGTCTTAAAAACCTTCAAAAACTCCCAGACCAAACAATGCAAAATCATATTTGACAGGATCCTCCGCATCCAAAGTTCTTAAAGAATTATCCAATTCCTGTACTGCTTTTGCATCATTTTGACTTCGTTTCAATAAGTTGAGTTTTCGAGCAATCGTTCCACTATGCACATCTAAGGGACAAGAAAGCATAGAGGGCGAAATGTTTTTCCAAATCCCAAAATCCACGCCCGATTCGTCTCTTCGAACCATCCATCTCAAAAACATATTGAGGCGCTTGGCTGCTGAATTTTTCATGGGATCACCTAAATGTTTTTCCGTACGGATTAAATGGGGGAGTTCAAAAAAGAGTTTTCTAAAGTTATGTATTGCATGTTGCATCGAAGTGGTTTGTATGTTTTGGGTGAACACTTTTTCGAGGCCTCCGTGGTTTTTGTAAATATTCTGGAGTGAAATAAGAAAATACCGAAGATCATCAGGGTTAAAAGTGCGATGGACAAAGTTTGAAAGGCTGTCAGCATTTTTTTCTGAAAAATCCATCACAAAATCATACGGTGAGCTTCCCATTAAATCCATCAGTCGGTTGCCGTTTGTTACGATACTTTTCCTGTTTCCCCAAGCAATTGTGGAAACCAAAAATCCGGCAATTTCAATATCTTCCTTTAACGTAAATGAATGCGGGATCTGGATTGGATCTGTTTCAATAAAGTTTGGGTTGTTATAGAGATTTACCTTCTCGTCAAGGAATTCTTTAAGATGGACTATTTCCATTGTAAAATATTCTGGAATATTAGGGATAAAAGTTCTTGTTTCATTTTAAGATCAATTTGCGATGACTCCGTCCTTCATCACCAGTTTTCTGTCGGCCATATCGGCTAAGTCCTTGTTGTGGGTGACAATGACAAACGTCTGTCCAAATTCGTTCCGAAGTTTAAAAAACAAGTTGTGCAAATTCTCCGAGCTCTCCGTATCCAAATTTCCACTGGGCTCATCAGCCAAGATTATAGGTGGGTTATTGATCAAAGCCCGTGCCACTGCCACACGCTGTTGTTCACCGCCCGAAAGTTCATTTGGTTTATGGTTCTTTCGATGGGAAAGCCCCAAAAAAGAAAGCAGTTCAGTAGCTCTTTTTTCAGCCGATGCTTTTGAAGTATTCTTTATAAAGGCAGGAATACAAATGTTTTCCAAAGCAGTGAATTCCGGCAACAGTTGATGGAACTGAAAAATAAAACCAATGTTCCGATTCCGGAATTTGGCAAGCTTCGCACTGGTAAGCCTTTTTATGTCCACTCCATTAACAATCAATTTGCTGTTTGTGTTGTGATAGGTATCGAGCGTTCCAATAATCTGCAAAAGTGTGGTCTTTCCAGCTCCCGACGCTCCAACAATTGAAACGATCTCGCTTTTCTTTATATGAAGGTCAACGCCTTTGAGGACATGGAGTTTATCGTAATATTTATGGATATTTTCAGCTTCTATCATCCCGGATTTATTAAGTTGTGAAATTACTATATATAGTATTATTCTGCAATTCAGGAAACAATAATGTTCGGATGATGCAATAATCGAATTTAAGGTTTCGTTTTCATTATTCTGAAAGGAACAGTAAATCTTTTGTAATGATAATTTGGAACGTTCTTTGTAATTTCAAGCTAATTCACTTTAAGAATTATATATGAAAAATGATAAATATAGACTGCTTCACAGAGGAATTCTTTATGACCTGATAGGTATGGCAACTATGGCCATTCCAGTAGTTGGTCCTTTTTTGGATATTTTGTGGGCACCGATCGCAGCCCGTTTGATGAGAAAAATGTATGATGGCACGGAAGGTAAAATTGCTGCCGTCATCGTATTTTTGGAGGAAATTTTGCCAGGTAGTGATATTATCCCATCGTTTACGCTTATGTGGGTTTATACCTTCGTTTTGAAAAATCAGAAGATGCCAAAAAAGGTGAAAGTTGAAAAATAGTCAACTGTCCAAAAATTTTGCCTCCAGTTCAGGGGTGGGGAGCATACAGCTATCTTTCTTTCCAAACCATTTGTAACGGTTTTTTGCAACATAATCATAAATCCTGTCACGAATAAATTTTGGCAAGATCAAAAATGCGTAGAGCAGGGGATAGACTCCCGAAAGATTTCGGGCAATTTTCAGTGCAGCTGTAGATTTTACATAGCTTTTCTCTCCATCGACTAAAACGATGGAATCTGTTTCCAAAGAATCAATTTTTAGTTTGTTGAGCAGAGTTTGTCCCGTTTCGCTTTGAAGTGTGGCAAACTTGAAAATGTTTCGTTTGTCCTTTTTTATTACAAAATTGATGGTGCTATTGCAAAGATTGCAAACCCCATCGAACAATATTATTTTATAATTATTATCATCCACCATATCATATTCCCTTAACCATAATTAAACCTTTTCCAATTCGTTGAGACTTACATTGGTTGTAAAAATCCCATAATTTACAAAAGCTTTGTTCTTTTCAATGGAATCGATAGTGCCAATAGCTCTACCCTCCAGCATCCGAACACGGTCCCCAACTTTTAAGTCCACCTTTGGTTTTGGCTCCGGAAGTTTCTTTCTCTTCTCTTTTTCCTCCTTTTTGCGCGCCCGTATCACTTCAACTTTCTGTTCAACTTCCTTCTGAACTTCTTTTTCTTTGGCTTTTACTGCTTTTTTTACTTTTGGGGGCAATTTTTCCCGCTTACTATTTTCGACCATTACCAACTTCAACAGGTTGTCGATCAATTGTTTTTTTTGTTTGTTGTTGAAATACTTTTCTGCAAGAACATCTACTTTTCTGCCCAGATTGATCAATTTTTGGTTAGAATCAAACATTTCCTGATAACTCTCAAGTTTTTCTTGAATACGCATATTAATTTCATCCAACTGTTTGCTTCCCAATCTTGCTTTATCTGCCTCACTTTTTAATGTTTCCGAGGTTTTACGAAGTTTTGATCGCTCTTTTTGAAGGTTGGCGATCGTTTTGTCAAAACGCACTTTTCCGCTTGCAATCTTTTTCTTGGCTTTGTTTATTAAACTGTACGGAATCCCGTTTTTTTGTGCCACTTCAAAAGTATAACTGCTTCCTGCCTCGCCAAGATGAAGTTGGTACAAAGGCTCCAAAGTTTTATCGTCAAACTGCATATTGGCATTGATTGCATGGGGCAGTTCGTTGGCAAACAATTTTAAGTTGCTATAATGGGTGGTGATAATACCAAAGGCATTTCGTTCATAAAATACTTCCAAAAATGTTTCGGCCAATGCACCACCGAGCTCCGGATCACTTCCTGTTCCAAATTCGTCAATCAAAAAAAGTGTTTTATCATCGCATTTCCTTAAAAACTGGTTCATTTTTTTGAGTCGATAGCTGTATGTGCTAAGGTGGTTCTCGATGCTTTGATTATCGCCAATATCGGTCAAAATCCGGTCAAAAAACCATATTTCACTTTGCGGATCCACCGGGATCAGCAGGCCACTTTGGATCATTGTCTGAAGCAGTCCCACGGTTTTCAGTGTAATGCTTTTTCCTCCCGCATTTGGCCCGGAAATAACAATGATTCTCCGTTCTGGCACCAACTCAATGGATTGTGGAAATGTTTTTTCTTTCCTTTTATTATTGGCCACAAGCAATAACGGATGATAGGCGTTTTTCAAAGTAAGCCGTTTTTCCGCGGTTAAAATAGGAAGCACCGCCTTAATTTTTTCAGCGTACCTTGCTTTGGCATAAAAAATATCGATGGCTGTCAAATAATCTTGGTAACTATGCAAATGCGCATGGTAAGGCCTGATGAATTCAGTCAATGCCTTTAAAATCCGTTTAATCTCTTCTAATTCCTCATACTGCAGATTAGTGAGCTCGTTGGCATATTCTAGGGTTTCCTGCGGCTCCATATAAACAATGCTCCCTGTTCTGGAACTGCCCAAAACTGCGCCTTTTACCTTTTTTCTGTTCAGTGATTTGACAGCAAGGACACGGCGGTTCTCAACCACGGATTCGCGAATCTCATCCAAATAATCCAGTTGGGCGTAGTGGGAAAGTGCTTTGTTGAAAGAAGAATTTACTTTTCCTTTTATGGTATTTAGTCTCCGACGAATAATGCCGAGTTCGGTGGAAGCTTCATCCTTTATCTCACCATATCTGTCAATTTTTTGTCCGATCGCTTCAAAAATTGATGGCACATAATCTACGTTTTCAGAAAAGGCATTCAAATGAACGTAGAACTCGGTGTATTTCTGAAAGAACTTGATCAGTATTTGCGTGGTTTCAGAAATGGATAATATTTTTCGAAAGCCCGAAATTTCCAACGAACTGTTTTCTATTCCCAACAGGTACAAATCTTTGGAAATAGGATCGAAACCGTGGTTTGGAATAGGATTGTCTTCTCCAAAGGAAGCTGTAAATTCCTTTACTCGAAGAAGTTCTGGTTCGATAAGGGAAATATCCTTAAAAGGAACTATGGAAAGCACACGCTCTTTTCCAGGCCCGGTCACACAGTATTCAGAAGTTTGTTTTAACACTGATGGAAATTCCAGATCTTCCAATGTTTTATTTGCTATACGCACCATTCGTCGGGTTTCATGTAATTTTACACAAAAGTAAGAAGAATGAAACTAACAATTGAGTCGGGCTGGAAGGAGGTTTTATTTGAAGAATTCGAAAAACCGTATTTTATGGATTTGATGGAATTTGTAAAAAATGAATATGCCGTCCAACCTTGTTATCCAACGGAAAACGAAATATTTTCAGCATTTAATTGTACTCCTTTTACAGATATAAAAGTTGTGATCATTGGTCAGGATCCCTATCACGGCCCAAATCAAGCCCATGGACTTTGCTTTTCTGTAAATGAAACAGTAAAGATGCCCCCTTCACTTGTGAACATTTTTAAAGAAATTAGGGCCGATATTGGAACTCCAATTCCTATCAATGGAAATTTGCAGCGATGGGCAGAGCAAGGTGTCTTTTTATTGAACGCTACCCTCAGTGTGCGCGCGCACCAACCGGGAAGCCATCAAAAAAATGGATGGGAGAAGTTTACTGATGCTGTGATCAAAAAAATTTCGGAGGAAAGGGAAGGGGTTGTTTTTATGCTCTGGGGAGGTCCTGCTAAGAAAAAGGAAAAGATAATAGATGGTTCAAAGCATTTAATCCTCACAAGCGGACATCCTTCCCCCTTGTCCGCAAATCGAGGCCATTGGTTTGGAAACAAGCATTTTAGCGCAACGAATGATTATTTAAGAAAAAAAGGGGTAAAGCCGATAATATGGTAAATAGAAAGAAGCAACTGTAGCGATAACGAAAGGAGAATAAAATCGTTATTCATCTTTTGGCACTTCTGGATCATTGGGATCGTTGCAACTGAACTGTAACAGAAGAAAATTTGTAACCAAGAGCGCTCCCAATACAATCAAAA
>CAZMDY010000028.1:0-16790 GCA_964565295.1 uncultured Aequorivita sp.
TAGGCACCAGAGGTTTCTATATGCACCTTCAACCCTTTGGATTTCAGTTTTTCCGTCAATGGCTGCATATTATAAATTAAGGGTTCGCCTCCAGTGACCACAACTGTTTTAGAATGTTTTTCTGCATTTTCGACCATTTCCTCGATCGTGGTCGGGGGATGTATTTTCGGATTCCAGCTTTCTTTCACATCACACCAATGGCATCCTACATCACAACCTCCAACCCGAATAAAATAGGCAGCCGTTCCTTTGTGGAAACCCTCCCCTTGAATGGTATAAAACTCCTCCATCAGCGGTAAGACCAGCCCCATCTTCACTAACTCCTGAACATCTTTTTTCATAAATGCAAAAGTACGACTTATCCGCTTTAAAACCGACATATACAATTTCACAATTGCACGCGGCGAGACCGAATCACCAAGTTTCCCTTTTCGCTTTCATTATTTCAATTTGGAAATTGGTTCTTAAAATAATTTGATGCACCATTATTTACTACTTTTGAAAAATATTTCAATGACTATGGCAGACCAAACTGTTTTTTCAGATCACATACAAAATGGATATAAAACGAAAGGGGATGCCATAACCCTAGGAACGGCAATGTTGAACGGGAAAACTGTTGAAAATGCTTTTGTGCGAATTCCATTGAAAACATTGAACCGACATGGACTGATTGCTGGGGCAACAGGAACGGGGAAAACAAAAACGCTTCAGATCCTTGCTGAAAACCTTTCAGAAAATGGAATTCCGGTTTTATTAATGGACGTAAAAGGTGATCTCAGCGGAATTGCGCGCCCCGGAACGCACAACACCCATATTGAAGAACGCCATAGCGCAATTGGAATGCCGTATGAGACCAAAAAATTTCCAGTGGAAATCCTTTCCTTGTCCGAACAAAACGGAGTTCGACTTCGCGCTACAGTAAGTGAATTTGGCCCAGTGCTTCTTTCTCGGATATTGAACTTGAGCGAGACACAGTCTGGGATCGTTTCGGTTATTTTTAAATATTGCGATGACCATAAACTTCCGCTTCTGGATTTAAAGGACTTCAAAAAAATCCTACAATACACTACCAATGAAGGAAAAGAGGAATTCGCCAAGCTGTATGGCAGGATATCAACCTCATCAACCGGTGCTATTTTGCGGAAAATCGTGGAACTTGAACAACAGGGCGCAAATTTGTTTTTCGGTGAAAAATCCTTTGATCCACACGATCTTTTGCGTTTGAACGATTTGGGCCAGGCCTATATAAACATTATACGTTTGACAGACATTCAGGACCGGCCAAAGCTGTTTTCCACCTTTATGCTCAGTTTGTTGGCTGAAATTTATGCCACTTTCCCAGAACAAGGTGATAGCGGCAGGCCAGAATTGGTCATTTTTATTGATGAAGCACATTTGATTTTCAAAGAAGCCAGCACTGCACTCATGGATCAGATAGAAAGTATTGTAAAATTGATCCGGTCCAAGGGCGTGGGACTTTATTTTGTTACGCAAAATCCCACCGATGTTCCCGATGCGGTCTTAGGCCAATTGGGGCTTAAAATCCAACATGCTTTGCGCGCCTTTACGGCAAAGGACAGAAGGGCTATTAAGTTGGCGGCTGAAAACTATCCGATTTCTGAATTTTACAAAACCGATGAACTGCTCACCCAAATTGGGATAGGCGAAGCTATAGTCAGCGCCTTGAATGAAAAGGGCATTCCAACCCCTCTGGCCCACACCATGCTCCGAGCCCCAATGAGTCGAATGGATGTTTTGGACGTTTCAGAAATAGATGAATTGATCCAAAATTCTACCTTGGCACCAAAATACAACGAGGTCAGTGATCGGGACAGTGCGTATGAAATTTTAACAAGAAAAATTGAAGAAGCCAATACAGAAGCAGCCAAGGAAAAATCGAGAAGGGAGGCTGAAGACTATAAGCGTACTTCAACTTCGCGGTCGGCTTCAAACCGTCGTAGAACATCAAACCCATGGACAAAAACATTGTCAAGCCCAACCGTAATCCGTAGTGTTCTTGGGATTCTGGGGAAAATGATAAAGTGAGCTCTTGTGTCTATACGGCAGAGAAAAGTGACCCGACAAAATCAATCAAGTAATCAATTAATATCAAATCCATAAAATGAAAAAAACTTTAATTCTCGGTGCCTTAATGGCTCTATTTTTTGTACAATGCGGAAAGGACAGTGACCAGTTTCTTATTAAAAAAGGTGAAATAGGCAATTTGACTGACCGGACCAAAATGAAGGAATTGGATTCAATCTTTCCAGAAGACTCCATTGTGAAAATGAACTCGTCGCCAAACGCCTTGGAAATTCAAGGAGAAGTTGAAATATATGAAAAAGGTGGCCAAAAATTAGTATTACTTTCCCCCGAAAATGAAAATGACCCAAATGCAACCATTACAGATATCATGGTGTTTGACCCCCGCTATAAAACCGAAAAAGGGTTAAGTGTTTCCAGTACTTTCAAAGAGTTTCGGGACAACTATACCGTTTCACATATTGAACGGATCATCAATGGGGTTTTGGTGTTTTTCTCTGATACCGATATTTATCTTACCATTGAATCAAAATACTTACCCGAAGAAATCCAAAACAACCCAGATGCCAGTATTGATGTGAGTAATATAGCAGATACAGCCCCGATCAAATATTTTAGGATTGGCTGGGAATCCGAAGTGAAATAATTATAAAATCCGCTAATTTCTTGTTAAGCTCTCTAATCGTTTTAAAGTTTTACCATAATTTTGACCACTAAATCGATTCATGTATAGATTATGATCAAAATTTTAGGCTTTATTTTGACCATTGCCGGGGGAATCATGCTGGTTCTAGGCGTGTTTGGTGCTTTTGGAAGTTTGTCCATTGGTATAAATCATTGGGCTCTTATCATTATAGGCATTGTCTTTTTCTTTGCTGGCATTGGTCTACTCAAACATCGAAAGGACACCGATCAAATAAATTAAAATTAGGTTCCTGTCATATATTTTGATGGGTTCCATCTAAAAGTATTCATTATGCCAGATCCAAGAATTAAAGACGAAGAAAAATACGAAGCTCTTCGAGAAAAAGGTTATAGTAAGGAAAAATCTGCCCGGATTGCCAATACCGAAAATTCAGGTAAAAAAGGAGGAAAGGCGGAACAGTATGAAGACCGAAGCAAGGAAGAACTCTACGCCCAAGCAAAAAAAATAGGGATAAGAGGCAGGTCCAAAATGTCTAAAGAAGAACTGATCCATGCCCTTCGCAACAATTAAGTCCGCTAATGGCATATTTTTTTTCCGATTGTTTATTGAGGAAGTATAAATCTTGCAAAAAACCGCAGAATCTTCATAACTGCAGAATTTCCATAATTAGGAGTCATTAATCAAAAAATAGAAATCCCAACACCACCTAAAACGACAATGACCACCAATACCATTCCTCCGCAAATTATCCGACAGGTATTTATAACCTTCCTTATCTTGATAATGGGCGGGTTGATTTTTTTTGAACTCCTTCCTTATCTTACTGGAGTTTTAGGAGCAATAACCCTTTTTGTCCTGATGCGCAAATGGATGGCCATTTTGGTCAATAAGAAAAAATGGAACCCATACCTCGCTGTTTCCGTATTGATGTTCGGTTCTTTCATCGGAATCCTGCTGCCAGTATCTGGTATCATCTTGATGTTGGGAAACAAAATTGGGGAGGCAGTAGAAAATTCAACAGAAGTTATGGAAGCAATGAAGAACCAATTGGCCAATCTGGAACAAAGATTTGGTTATGATCTCACTTCTGAAATTGATCCGTCTGCCGTTACCAACTGGATTTCGAATAATTTGCAAAGCTTGGCCGGAAGTACATTCAATGCTATAATTGCCATTGGGTTAATGTATTTTCTACTCTATTATATGTTGATCAACAGAAAGCAACTACGGAAATCATTCGAAAATTATGTCCCCCTGAACAAAGAAAATACCGATCAAATTGGAAATGAAGCCAAAGCGATGGTCCGCTCCAATGCCATTGGAATTCCGTTGGTAGGATTGGCGCAAGGCATTGTTGCGCTTATTGGGTTTCTGATATTTGGCACGCAAGATCCATTGTTCTGGTTTGTTATCGTAACTGTTTCGAGCATGGTTCCTTTTGTGGGCACCCTCTTGGGAATCGTACCAGTGTTTTTGCTTACCCTTTCAGCGGGCGATGCTGCACAAGCTTGGGGCATCCTGATCTACGGTGTCGTGGTGGTGGGGTCCACAGACAATATCATACGATTATACATTTTAAAAAAATTGGACAACGTGCATCCTTTGATCACGCTAATAGGTGTTATTATTGGGGTGCCCCTTTTTGGATTCATAGGCCTAATATTCGGCCCAATACTACTCAGCCTCTTTATAATCCTGATAAAAATTTATCGAAAAGAATATGGTGAGGGAGATCCTGAGCTGGGAATCAATAAAGAGTAATTTTCATAGGTTTTCTTTAAAGAAGAATAGGAATTTTTTAAGGCATTTAGACGTCCCAAACATCTTGAGAAAATGGTCCGTGTTCGACTACGGGTAATTTGAAAAGGAAAACCCTGAATTTTTTCCCAAGAAACGCGTAGTTTCATTCAGGCAAATCATTTATAACAAAACTTTAAATATTTTACAGTGGCGAATGATTATTTTTAATCAATAAATCCAATTAAGATGTACTTCGGAAAAAAGAAAACTCACCCTACCTCAAAAATCGCAATGATGGACAGCAAAATAAGAGAAGGTTATTTGGAAGAGGAAGTAAACAAAATCAATGAAAATGACATCGAAATCCTAATGGACCATAAAGAGGTCGTTTCCAAAAAAATGAGCAGTGCCCCTCCGCTGCGCAAATTCATGGAACTGGGTAAGGTCATGTTTGCCATGTTGAAAGATTTCAAAACAGGGAATTACTCAAAAGTCCCATGGTTTACCATAGCTTCAATTGTACTGGCCTTATTGTACGTATTGAATCCGCTGGATATTATACCTGATTTTATTCCCGGAATTGGCTATATAGACGACCTGGCTATAATGTCGATCACACTGGGGTGGATAGAGACAGACCTCCACGACTATTTGGACTGGCGATTGGAAGAAGGGAAAAAAGGAGTCTCCTAATCATATCTAATGATGTTGCCGTTGCTCACGAGCCAACAATGTGTTTTTCAACAACATGGCAATAGTCATGGGGCCAACACCTCCTGGCACAGGGGTTATATAAGAAGCCTTTTTGCTCACGTTTTCAAAATCAACATCCCCTGTTATTTTATAACCTTTTGGACTCTTTGGATCTTCGACTCTCGTTATTCCAACATCGATGATTACAGCGTCGTCCTTGACCATTTCTGCTTTAAGGAAGTTTGGAACTCCAAGTGCTGAAATGATAATATCGGCCTGTGTAGTAATTTGGGCTATGTTTTTTGTGTTGCTATGCGTTAAGGTTACTGTACTGTTTCCGGGCCATCCTTTTCTACTCATCAATATGCTCATCGGTCGCCCTACAATGTGGCTTCTCCCGATAACGACAGTGTGTTTTCCTTTGGTTTCAACTTTGTATCTACGCAACAATTCAAGAATGCCAAAAGGCGTTGCCGGGATAAATGTGCTCATATCCAGAGCCATTTTTCCGAAGTTTTCAGGATGAAAACCATCCACATCCTTTGAAGGATCTATGGCGAGAAGCACTTTTTGAGTATTGATTTGGGGAGGCAGTGGCAATTGGACTATAAATCCATCGATTGTATCATCTTCATTAAGCTGCTTAATTTTTTTAAGCAGTTCCAGTTCGCTGGTGGTCTCTGGCATTTTTATCAATGTGGACTCGAAGCCAACCCGTTCACAGGCTTTTACCTTACTGCCCACATAGGTTAGACTTGCGCCATCATTTCCAACGATTATTGCGGCGAGATGTGGCACTTTTTCACTGTTGGTCTTCATTTTCTCGACCTCGGCAGCTATCTCGTTCTTGATATCGTTACTTGTTTTTTTTCCGTCCAGGAGTATCATTGTTTTCTATTGAAGATTGTTCTGGAAATTAATTCTTGGTCTATAATGTTGGAAACAGAACGACATTGAATTGTTCATTTGCGATTCTGAAAATTTTAATTGTCTTCGCATTCCTGCTCTACCGCATATTCCCCATCATCTGCATCATTTTTTTGGCGCCACCGCCCTGCATCATTTTCATCATTTTGCTCATTTGATCAAATTGTTTCAACAGTTGGTTTACCTGCTGAACGCTAGTGCCACTTCCTTTAGCTATTCTTTTTTTTCGGCTTCCGTTTATCACGGCGGGAGTGGATCTTTCTTTTGGGGTCATGGAATGGATGATGGCCTCAATTCCCTTAAAAGCGTCATCGTCTATATCGACATCTTTTATCGCCTTTCCCGCTCCGGGGATCATTCCCACCAAATCTTTCATATTCCCCATTTTCTTGACCTGTTGGATCTGGCCAAGGAAATCGTCAAAACCGAATTGGTTTTTTGCAATTTTCTTTTGGATTTTACGGGCTTCTTCCTCGTCAAATTGTTCTTGAGCTCTTTCTACTAGCGATACCACATCGCCCATCCCCAAAATACGATCGGCCATACGCGAAGGATGGAAAACGTCGATGGCTTCCATTTTTTCACCTGTCCCAATAAATTTTATGGGCTTGTTCACCACACTTTTAATGGAAATGGCAGCTCCGCCTCGAGTATCACCATCCAATTTTGTAAGCACTACTCCGTCGAAGTTCAATCGATCGTTGAAGGCTTTTGCAGTGTTCACTGCATCTTGCCCAGTCATTGCATCTACCACAAAAAGCGTTTCGTGGGGATCAATGGCCTTATGGACGTTGGCGATTTCGGTCATCATAACCTCATCGATGGCAAGACGACCGGCAGTATCAACAATCACAACGTTAAATCCGTTTTGTTTTGCGTGGGCAATGGCATTTTGCGCTATTTCCACCGGATTTTTATTTTCCCGGTCACTATAAACCTCCACTCCTATTTGGTCACCGACAACGTGCAACTGGTCTATTGCAGCAGGACGATAAACATCACCTGCGACCAACAAAGGTTTTTTTGATTTTTTTGTTTTTAGATAATTTGCCAGTTTCCCTGAAAAAGTAGTTTTACCACTACCTTGCAATCCGGACATCAAAATCACTGTTGGATTTCCGCTAAGGTTGATCCCTGCTGTCTCGCCCCCCATTAATTGGGTGAGTTCGTCCTTTACAATTTTCACCATCAACTGCCCAGGTTGGAGCGTAGTCAGAACATTCTGTCCCAACGCCTTATCCTTTACTGTATTGGTAAATTCTTTGGCAGTTTTAAAATTAACGTCGGCATCTAAAAGCGCACGACGGACTTCCTTTAGTGTTTCTGCAACGTTTACCTCTGTAATACTGCCATGACCTTTGAGCACGTGCAGCGCTTTATCCAGCTTATCGGTTAAATTATTGAACATAATGGTATAATTTGTTTTCTTGAGAGAATCCTTAAAAAAGTAAAATCAAGACTGATCAAAAAATCGTCCTTATAGCCTTCGGATCCAGTGTGCAAAGGTACTATTCTGAAAAGGAGTATCAAAATAATAAAATAACGGAATCTAACTTGTTTTTATCTCCAATCACTTGCTGCATCCAGTCGTTCCATATCAATTTCATCCAATTTTATTCCTGGGGCGTCCATAATGGATTTCAATTGTTCCAAATTAGTTGCGCTGACAATGGGCGCTGTGATTGTGGGACGCGCCAAAAGCCAAGCCAATGAGATGGTTGCGGGGGTTGTACCATGTTTTTGAGAAACAGCATCAAGTGAATCCAAAACCTCAAATCCCTTGGCGGTCAAATATTTCTCTACGCCCCCGCCTCGAGGACTTTTCCTTAGATCAATTTCGCTACGGTATTTTCCCGTCAAGAATCCAGAGGCGAGAGAATAGTAATTTAGAACCCCCATATTGTTTTTGGTTACAATGGGCTCAAGTTCCTTTTCATAGGTCTCTCGTTCCATCAGGTTGTACAGGGGCTGTAGAGTTTCATATTTTGGCAATCCTTCGCGTTCCGATGCTTGTAGCGATTGCAGAATTCTTTCGGAGGACATATTGCTGGTTCCGATAGCCCTAACCTTTCCTTCTTTCATCAATTGCTGATACGCAGAAAGCGTTTCCTCAACTGGCGTTATTTCATCATCAAAATGAGTTTGGTACAGGTCGATGTAATCTGTTTTCAAACGTCGAAGGGAACTCTCCACATTTTCAAGAATAAATTTTTTGCTAATGTTCTTTGGGTTTTTCTTTGTTTGGGAGCCTACTTTTGTAGATAGAACTATTTTATGGCGGTTTTTTCGTGCTTCAATCCACTTTCCAATCATTGTTTCCGATTCGACTCCGTCATTGCCGTCCACCCACCACGAATAGGAGTCTGCCGTGTCGATAAAATCGAAACCTCCTTCCACAAAGGAATCCAAAAGTTCAAAGGCCTCGTTTTTGTCTACGGTCCAGCCAAAAACGTTTCCGCCAAAAGCTATTGGAGACACATAAATCCCGGACTGGCCGAGCGATCTCTTTTCCATACTGATTTTTTTTTGTAAAAATATGGATAATGATGGAAGTGCTGTGTGAATAATTTTATAATTGTTGGCCAGAATTTCATTCCCCTAAAAGGTATTCCCTTTTTTGGCTTAAGCCTTCCAAACATCTATCAATCAAAATCCATTAGAGAAAAAATCTACCTGGACCATTAAACACAAAATATGTGGCGTGCAGGAGTGACGCATTTCACATATTTCCATTTCAAAAAAACATTTATATTTGGCGTGATGAACATCAACTGGATTATACTGATCATTGGCGGTTTGTTTGAAACGGGATTTGCCGTAAGTCTGGGAAAAGCACAACAAACTACAGGAAAGGCTTTTTGGCTATGGCTACTTTCTTTTGTGGTTTGCGTTACCATAAGCATGTTTTTGCTATACAAATCAATGGGCGGGGAAAAAGCAATACCAGTGGGCACAGCTTATGCAGTATGGGGAGCAATTGGTGCTGTTGGGACCGTCACCATGGGGATAATCCTGTTCAAGGAACCAATTACTTTTTGGAGGATGTTTTTTCTTTCCACTTTGGTCATTTCCATAATCGGACTGCAAATGGTCAGCACGGAACATTAATCTACGGAATAAACCTGAAACCGAATTCCTTAAGAAAAATCGGAATCAGAAAATCACCACACGAATTTATACATCAAGCGACTTTAAAAGTGAATCTGTTCTGGAGCAAATAACTATATCCTACCGAAACAATAACCGTCAGAAGCCTTGATGGCGTAGGGTACAGCCCCAGCACATCTACCAACAACTTCATCATGATATAATTCAGGAACAAAGCACCCAGTCCCGAAAGCAAATATCTAAAAACCTGTACCCTTGAAGGAAGTGGGGAACCTTGGAAAGTGATGTGTTTATTAAGCAAGAAACCCGTGGTGAAGGTGATGGGAAAAACAAAAAACAACGAAGCTATATGCGGACTTAAAACTATAAGGCCAAGATCAACATTCTGCTTAAGAAAGATAAAATTGTAAAAAATAAAATAAAGGAGAATATCGAAGGCAAGATTTCCTCCTCCACAGACCGCATACCGATAAAATTTCAGCGTCATAAATGGCTGAAACAAAAAATAAAAAGCATCGACAAAACTGGTTATACCCTTTTTCATAAGAAAGTTGACAAAGATAGGAAATCAGCTTTAAGTTGCATCAAGCAAGATTTGAAATTCCTATATTGTCGGGAAAACCCAAATAAATCCAGTAGATTTAAATCGGAAACCGGATTTGAAGATGGAAAACGAAAAAACCGCTATACGGACCACTTATTTCAGCATCATCGGTAATACCCTTTTGGCATTGATCAAGGGAACGGCCGGCCTTTTCGGCAATTCATTTGCTCTGATAGCCGATGCGATTGAATCTACCACCGATATTTTTGCATCGTTCTTGGTTTTGGTAGGTTTTAAATATGCAAAACGCCCGGCGGATGAAAACCATCCGTATGGACATGGGAAAATCGAACCTTTGATCACCTTTGCCATAGTCACCTTCTTAGTTGTTTCAGCAACGATTATCGCTTATGAGAGCATCCATAATCTCCAAACGCCCCATGAATCGCCCGAGCCTTGGACTTTAATTGTTCTGGCCGTAATAATTGCTTGGAAGGAACTCTCGTTCCAAATTGTTATCCGGAAAAGTAAACAGACCAACAGTACCTCGCTCAAAGCAGACGCCTGGCACCATAGAAGTGACGCCATAACCTCTGTAATGGCGTTTTTGGGCATCTCAATCTCGGTTATATTTGGCGAAGGCTATGAAGCAGCCGATGACTGGGCCGCACTTTTTGCCGCTGGCTTCATTTTGTACAACAGTTACCGGATTGTCCGACCGGCTTTAGGCGAAGTAATGGACGAACAGCTTTATGACGATCTAATAGTAAAGATCAGAAAAAAATCTTTGGAGGTAGAAGGCGTAAAAGCAACTGAAAAATGCTATATCAGAAAGGCAGGAATGAGATTCCATGTGGACCTTCACGCCACAGTGGACAGTGAAATTTCGGTAAAAGCCGGACATGCCATTTCCCATGATCTGAAGGATCATCTACAAAAAGAATTGCCAAATTTGGGACAGGTGCTGATCCATATAGAGCCTGATGATTATCAATAGCTTAAAAACTTTAACCCGATTTTAGGATTGAAATTTGGAATAATTGTAATGATTTTTATTGGCCTGAAATACTCGGATTTATACTGTGCAAAAAAAACGAGATGGACACAGATTAATTAAATAAGACTTTATACCAACTTTTATTCATAAAGCTAACCTCAAAAAAAATCCCGAAAACCTCACAGACTTTTGAGCCCTCTATGGTTTAATCCACAAAAGTCCTTTCTATATACCCCTTCACCCCATCAAGATCCAATCCCCCGTAATTTCCACTGCTCATTAAAAGCAAACAAGAATTTTCATAATCCTGCGAATAGAGATAGGTTTTAAAATCAGCGGGGTTTGTAAAAACGACCAAATCATCCCGCTGAAAAGCCTCTTCAATTTGTTCCATTTTTATTTCTTCCAATTGTTTTATCATTACGGCATGGGGGGAATAAAACACTACGGCCGAATCAGCCGAATCCAAAGTGCCTCGATATTCCTTTAAAAAATCTGGAGACAGACTGCTGTAGGTATGAAGCTCTAGGCACGCGATCAATTTTCTGTGCGGATATTGATTTTTTACCGCCTGGGTGGTGGCCTTAACCTTGCTGGGAGAATGCGCATAATCCTTAAAAGCAACGGCGTTCTTGGTTTCAGCTATTTTCTCCAATCGTTTGCTCGCGCCTTTAAATGTGGCAATGGCTTCGTAAAAATCTTCAGCATCGACCCCCATTAATTGGCAAATCCACCGAGCGCCTTCAAGATTATTGAGGTTGTGCGCTCCGAAGATTTCGATGGGCATTTGGCCTTCAGGAGTTTCCAAAAGAGTGGAACCATTTTCAACGATATATTCAGGCGTTTGATAGGGATATTTTTTTATCGGACTTGTGGCAGCTTCAACTATTCGCTTTACTTCAGCATCCTCTTCATTATAAATAATCGCCCCGCCATTTGTGATTTCATTTAAGAAAATTTCAAACTGTTCCACATAATTTTCATAGGTCGGAAACACATTTACGTGGTCCCAAGCTATCCCGCTCAACAAAGCAATGTTCGGTTTGTAAAGGTGAAATTTTGGGCGTTTGTCTATAGGTGAAGAAAGGTATTCATCCCCTTCAATAACCATAAAATCATTGTCGTCGGTTATTTTGACCATGGTATCAAAACCTTCCAATTGCGCACCAACCATATAATCTACATCTTTTCCGTGGTAATTCATCACGTGGAGAATCATTGATGTTATGGTCGTTTTCCCGTGGGAACCTCCAATAACTACGCGGGTTTTGGTTTTGGATTGTTCATAAAGGAATTCGGGATAACTGTATATTTTTAGGTTGAGCTCCTTCGCTTTTAAAAGTTCGGGATTGTCTGCTTTGGCGTGCATTCCCAGAATAACCGCGTCGATATCGGAAGTGATTTTCTCGGGAAACCAACCTTCTTTCTCAGGCAATAAACCTTTGTTTTTCAACCTTGTTTTGGAAGGCTCGAAGATTTCGTCATCGCTTCCGGTTATGGTATCGCCTTTTTGGCAAAGAGCGAGAGCGAAATTGTGCATTGCACTGCCGCCGATGGCTATGAAATGGATTTTCATTGTTTTTGAGCTTTGCCCAAAGTTCTAACAAGAGTTCATCTGTGAAATTTGGGATATTGTTTTAAAAATTCTGGGGTAAAGGTACTTTTCTAATTCGGATTTTTGAATCCATAACTTATGTTTAAAGGGAGAGAATGAGAGTTTTTTCCTCCAATGCTTCTTTCAAATCACCCTTTCCGTGGAGTGCTTTATTTATCCAAGTGAGTGCAATTTCTTTTTCTCCGATATTTTTATAAATCTGGGCCATTCTATAAAAAGCCCATTCTTGAGGCACTCCATCATCACTGGAAAAATTGGCCAAATATTCTCCCAATCGTTCAATTCCGTAATCTGGATCCAAATTATATTGGGCACAAATTTTTCCAATTTGATAATTTAATCGGTTGCGCTTGTGGAGTTTTAAAGACTTTGCAGCTGTTTTGATGGCTTTCATAGGCTTATTGCTCTTTTCGTACAATTTCATAAGTTTTTCATAAGTATGTGGAGAGCCTCCCACTTCAATTGCCATTTTGTAATTGTGTTCCGCTTTTTGGAACTGTTCTGAATTTTCGGCTATGTGGCCTTTGGCGAGATACCCGTCGACCTTGGAAATCTTGCTCAACTGAACCGCATATTCCCATGCTTTTTCCTCACTGCCACCCATAACTTTTGGGAGTTGTATATAATATTCGATAAGTGCCCATCGGGTTTCTATGTGGTTGCGATCGAGCTGGGCCGCCATTTCCAATTCCCGTTTGATGGCCCACACGTAAGAAACCGCACGTAACCTACTGCTGGAGGCCGCTTTCATTCCCATTGAAGCACCATATTTAAAACGATATTCGGCGTGGAATGGATTTTCTTCAACCAAAATTTTATAATGGCCCATTGCCCCGTCCCAATCTTTTGAATAAGCCGAAATATCTCCTAAATATTCGCGGGTTTTTGTATCTGAAGGGTTTTCTTGTAGGTAGTTTTCAAAAATCGGTTTTGCCTTGTCAAAACATTCATTTGCAAAATAGAGTTCAGCCTGATCGTAAGCGGACTGGGAATTAAGGATAAAAGGCGAAGAAAACAAGATGATTTTAAATATGAACTGCCTGCGCCTCGCTTTAAAATTTTCCGAAGAAAGAAGAAAGGGTTTTGAACTGATAGGTATTGGGAAAGGTAATTCCAACTGATTTCGCGTTTATGGAATTTAGGCTATTTTTTTTGAGGCGGATATTTTTTCAATATTTTTTGTATCACAGATAGATAGTATGCCTCTTTTTGCTCAGGAGTGGCGTTATCTTTCATTTCACCTTCTGCAACGGCCTGCCAAACAAGTTCGTCCTTATCAACATCTATAAAATCCACTGTGAGTTGTTGTTCGACCACCCTACCTCCTATTGGGATTCCTCCACTTACACCTACGCCTACGTTCCGGCCACTGCTGCCCACCCCAATTCCTATAGTGTTCCGGGAACGGGAAACGACTTCGTGCGCATAAAAGTTGATGAAGATTTGGGGGGAATCGCTCTTGATAAAGCCGCGCTGATGCAACAAACTATCGGTCAATCGAATAATCCGGGCGTTGTCCAGCCCGCTGAGGCCTGAATCAATTGTAGGATAAAAGTTATAATATTGATATTTTGAAAAATCCACTTGTTCGTCATAATCCACAGTGATTGCAGCACCGCAGGAGACCATAAAGAGCACGACAAAAATCAAGAGCAGGGATTTCATTCTGTGAATTTTCAATAAAAATAAGCAAAAATAAATGCTGAAGGTTTTGGTTTGATATTGTTTAACAAATTCAACACAAGATCTTAAACACAAAAGGATAAGACAATCAAGAAAATCTTTTTTTATCTATTCAACATTTTCCAGAGTTCGTCTTTCAGCTCCACAAGCCCTTGTTGCGCAACAGAGGAAATAAACAAATATGGGATTCCTTTGAATTCCTTATCCAAAATTTGCTTCATTTCCGATTTGAGTTCCCCATCCAACATATCGCTTTTGCTGATGGCCACCATTCGGTCTTTGTCCAAAAGCTGTGGATTGTACCGCCGAAGTTCATCAACCAAAATATCATATTGTTGTTTAATGTCCGGTGCGTCCGCAGGAATCAGAAACAGCAATGCAGAATTACGTTCTATATGGCGCAGAAAACGATGGCCAATTCCTTTTCCCTCTGCCGCTCCTTCAATTATTCCAGGAATATCAGCCACCACGAACGTTTGGAAATTTCGGTACTGCACAATGCCCAGATTTGGTTTTAAGGTGGTAAACTCATAATTGTCGATTTTGGGTTTTGCCGCCGTGATCACCGATAACAGAGTCGATTTTCCAGCATTTGGGAAGCCTACAAGTCCCACATCTGCGAGAATTTTGAGTTCTAAGATAATATCCGCCTCCACGCCATCTTCGCCCGGTTGAGCATAGCGAGGAGTCTGGTTGGTGGCTGTTTTGAAATGTGCATTTCCCAGACCTCCACGTCCTCCCTTTACAATAACTTTTTGTTCCCCGTCTTCTGTAAGCTCAAATAATATTTCGCGCGTTTCTTTGTCGCGGACCACCGTTCCCAGTGGAACATCAATGTATACATCGGCTCCGTCAGCACCAGTGCTCGTCTGTTTGCTTCCAGCCCCGCCGTGTTCAGCTCTAAAATGTCTTTTGAATTTAAGGTGATAGAGAGTCCATAAATTTTTATCGGCCCTGATGATCACATGGCCTCCCCGGCCTCCATCACCTCCATCGGGACCGCCTTTCGGAATATATTTTTCCCTTCGGAGATGGCGACTTCCTTGGCCTCCTTTTCCAGATGCTACATGGACTTTTACGTAATCAACAAAATTGCCTTCGGTCATTTATATGAAATTCTTTTAATGGGGGGCGTTTGGTTGGAATGTATTACCTTATACTATCGATAACTTTACTCAAGCGCTCCGTGATTTCGGAAATGGTCCCCACACCATCCACACCATAATATTTATCCTTTTCCTGATAATAATCCTTTAATATGGCAGTTTCGTTGTAATACACTTTTATGCGGTTGCGAATGATGTTTTCGTCCTTATCATCTGCACGACCACTGGTTTTTCCACGATTGAGAAGACGCTGGACCAAAATCTCATCATCTACTTCCAAAGCGACCATAGCATCTATTTGAGAGTCTTTGTCGTCCATTAAGTATCCGAGCGCATCGGCTTGGGCCACAGTTCGGGGGAAACCGTCAAAAATAAAACCGTTGGCTTTTGGGTTTTTGTCCACTTCATTGCTCAACATATCAATGGTGATTTCGTCTGGAACCAATTTCCCTTTGGTGATAAAGGACTTCGCAAGATTCCCAAGGTCAGTTTCCTGTTTGATATTCTCCCTAAAAACATCGCCTGTAGAGATGTGAACCAAATTGTACTTTTCCTTTAAAAAGTTGGCTTGGGTTCCTTTTCCTGCGCCAGGAGGCCCAAATAAAATTATATTGATCATTGGATAGTCGGTATGATTTCAAAAAATAACAAGGGGCAAAAATACAAATATAAAAGAGGAAGATTGATGTTGAGTTGATAAAATGATGAAAAAGATAAAAAACTTCCGTATAGAGTCAAGGAAAATCCTTTTGGACCAAAAGATTTGAATGCAACTGAATATGTTAAATATTATTATAGAACATTTTTCCCCTTTTATATGCGTATATTTGTATTAAACATTAAAAACATAATATTATGAGAAAAACATTACTTTCTTTGGCTTTAATTGCTGGAATCACGGCAGTACAGGCTCAAACAACTATCTTTGAGGACAGTTTTGAAACTTATACCGATTTTACAATATCAGATTTTGGTGACTGGATTCAAATTGATGAAGATGGAGGTGAAACCTGGGGCGTGACCGAACTAGGAGATTTTCCCAATGCAAATTACATTGGTGCTGGTATAATCTTTAACACTATGGCACTGACCCCAGATCCTGGGCCACAATATCATGCCTATTCCGGAGACAAAGGCTTGTATTTTTTTGCAAGTGGAGCAAATGGGACCATTTTCCCAAATGACGATTGGACAATCAGTCCGCTGATTTCATTGGACGGCGTTACAAATTCTTCTTTATCTCTTTATGCCAAAGCGCTAACAGATCAGTATGGTCCAGACCAATTCGAGATCGGGGTTTCAACTACAGGTAGAAATGTAGCTGATTTTACTATTATTTCTGCTATGGAAAATCCTGGGACAGACTATGAGCTTTTTACTTTTGACCTTTCTGCTTATGACGGGCAAGACATCTATATCGGAATCCACTGCACCACTGATGATGGTTTGTTGTTAATGATGGATGACTTCTTGGTAACTGGCGAAACTACTATAGGTATTTCAGATTTCAACACGGCTTCAGCTTCCATTTATCCAAACCCAGTTGTCGACTCTTTCAATGTTGAACTTTCTTCAAAATTTAACGCCTCTGAGGTCTCGGTCTCAATCGTAGATTTATTGGGAAAAACTGTAATGACTTTTGGCGCAGCTGATTCTTATTCAATTGCTGCTCTTTCTCCTGGAGT
>CAZMDY010000029.1:0-8066 GCA_964565295.1 uncultured Aequorivita sp.
AATGTTGGGGTTGTACCAAATTTTGTAAAGCAGTTCCTTGTATTTTTCCCAGTAGGGAGGAATGGTTTCCATAAAGGTATGTAGGTTGCTGACGCCCACATAATCCACACCACAGGCGTATAGATCGGGGGTTTTTGTCATTCCTCGAAGTACTGCGTAACCGCCGTGGCTTCCACCATAAATGGCAACTTTATCCTTATCTGCCCAACCTTGTTTGATTACATAGGCAACGCCATCCTCAACATCATCCATTGCCTTTCTGCCGATTTGGCCAAAACCTGCTTTCAGAAATTCCTTTCCATAACCGCCGGAAATCCTGAAATTCACCTGAAGCGTTGCATAACCGCGACTGGCAAACAACTGCGCCTCTGGATTAAAACCCCAACTGTCACGAACTCCTTGTGGACCGCCATGTGGGTTTACGATCAACGGAAGTTTTTGTCCCTTTTTATAATTAGCCGGAAGAGTAATGTAGCCGTGAAGCGTCAATCCATCCCGACTCTTAAAGGTGATCGGTTTCATAGTGGCCATATCTTCGGCCTTTAGATGCGGCAATAATTTATACAGCAAGGTAACTGTATCCTTTTCTACATCGTACAGATAATATTCCCCTACAATTTTGTCGCTGGTTATAACAACCAAATATTTTGATTCGTCGTCGGTTTTTCCTTGAGTGAAAAACTGCTTATCCCCAAACTCTTTTTTTAAACGAGCATGGATTTTCTTGTAGGTTTCGCTAACCGGGACAACTTCTGTCTTTTCGCCTTGGTAATAATAAAAATCGATTTCGTAATTGCGTTTTCTGGAGAGTGAAAGTCCGGAAATATCAAAATTCTTGTTGGTGAAAAGGGTTTTTAGCTTTTTGTTCTCTTTTAAATCGTATAATTGAATCTCGGTTTTGTCCGTTCCCAAATTGGAGACCACATAAGCATCGTGAGGATTTTCGGAACCGGGGTTAAAAGCGTCGATTCCAAAAGAGTCTCCAAATTCCGCAACCAACATAGGTTTGAACTCGCCGTCAATTTTGTATAGATATTCAATATTTATCCCATCCACCATTCTTGCAATGGCGCGAAGGTTTCCCTTATGGTCAAAGCTATATCCCGCAACTGGCAGGTCGCCTTCATTTACAGTGTGGAGTTTAGTAGCTTCCCCGGAGTCAATATTTAATAAATAAGGTTCTTCCTGCTGGAGGTTGTCCTTGTTCATTTGGATAACAATGTGCTCTTTGTCATCCTTCAATTGTTCCAGTACATTAACTCTAACGCCGTCATAAGGGGTGAGTTCTTTTTTGTTGGAGCCATCCACATCAACTCCGAACAAATGGTAATTTTCATCTCCACCTTTATCCTGAAGATATAGGATCCGGTTGTCGTTTGCCCAGAAATATCCTCGAATAAGATCCTCTTCCTGCTTGATCAGTAAACTTTCCTTTTGGGTGGCGGTTTCCTTTAAATAAAGGTCACGTTCGCCGCTTTCACGTCTTCTGAGATAGGAAAGATATTTTCCATCAGGCGAAAGTTGAAATGAAAATTCATCTGGGGTCCGAAAGTAATCGGCTACGGTATATTTAAAGTTGCCTTTTTCTTTAGCGGCAAGTTGTGCCAATTCTTCATCCGTAGATGGCAAGGCAGTATTACCAGGTTTTGTCTTAATTGTTTTCTTCAAAATTAAAGGGAATTTTTGTCCCATTTGTTCAAAAGTGCCTTCAATGGTCTCACCGGAAACCGTTCCGGAATAGGACAGTTGCATTTTGGCCGAGGTAATGGTGACTTTATCGTCCTGCAATATTACGGAATCGAGTTCTATTCCGCTTGCGCCTTGCACAGGAACATCTAGCGTGGCGCTATGGCCGGTCTCTGTTGGAGTGATATTGAAAATCAGCTCCATTTGCATTCCCGGTACTTCCAGGGTGCCGCTATAGGAACCGTTCAGTTCTTGGCTTTTCATTGATCCCGCCAAAAAGAAAAATGTTATTGGGATTAATAACTTCATGGGTGTATTCATACTTATTTTGTTTGAGGTATTAGTTTGATAAATGCGGAATTTGTTACGCTTATTAAAATGCTTTTTGCAAATTTCAGGAATTTTATCCGTTTTGTGGTTTTCTTTTCTGCTTATTGGATTTAAAAAGTGGTGGTTGTATACTTTCCAAATTTAGACCCTTTCGTTTTGGCACATGTTTATTTCTCCCGATTCCTAAAACATCCGCAACTGCGGATTCTTAAGCTGTAAAAAATTTGAAGCATCCAAAACGGGCATTTTCTTTCCATTTAAATATTTATTTTTTGCAATGGCCAAGGTAGTTTTCACCTGTTCGGCAATGGTGCCATCACCTTTTATTCTTCTTCCCCAATTGCTGTCGTTCAGGTTGCCGCCGTGGCATTCGGCTATTTGGTTTAGGATTCGTTCCGCACGATCCGGGATTGTTTTATGGGCCCAATCCTTAAATATTTCGGCCACTTGCCCATTTAATCTTACCATTGTGTAATTCACGTCCCTTGCGCCGAGTTCGGCTACTTTTTTTACCAATGGCAGGATTTCGTGGCTGTTCAGGGAAGGGATTATGGGTGCCATCATCACCCGCACGGGAATGCCGTTTTCTGAAAGGACCTCAACAACTTTTAGCCGTTGCTTAATGCTTGCGGTACGGGGTTCCAAAAGTCTTTGGGTCTCTTCGGAAAGGGAAGTGATGGAAATATTAACGGTTATTATGTTCAGCTTTGCCATCTCCTTCAAAATATCCAAATCACGGAGAATCAGGGAGTTTTTCGTGATAATGCCGGTTGGATGTTTCCATTTCAGCATTACTTCCAAACATTTTCGGGTAATTTCGAGCTTGCGTTCCAAGGGTTGGTAGCAATCGGTATTTCCGGAGAAAACGATGGTACTGCCCTGCCAGTTTTTAGAAGTGATTTTTTCCTCCAGAAGTTTGGGAGCATTCTTTTTATAAAGAATATTTCGCTCAAAATCAAGTCCAGCACCATAACCCCAATATTCGTGGCTGTTTCGTGCGTAGCAATACACACAGCCGTGCTCGCAGCCTTGGTAAGGATTTGCAGAAAACGCCATTCCCACATCGGGACTTTCTACTTTATTGACGAAGGTCTTTGGAAAAACCTCAAGGTATTTGGTTTTATTGTTGTCCGCTTCTTCCCCTTCCGCTTCACAGAAGTTCAAATATTCATCCAATGTCTCGTGTTGGTTTTCGAAAAAACGGTTATGGACATTTTTCTGGGCACCACGGCCCTTTAGAACGTTATCGGACATAAAAAAACTTTGAGGATTTGGAATCTTCAAAGTTAGTTGTTCATTGGATTAAATCCAAAGATGAATTGGAATTATTCCGAATTGGTTTCAAGAAAATATCATTCCCCGGGAAAATTCGCTTTTCTTTTTTGGAGGAAAGCCTGGGTTCCTTCTTTAAAATCGGCAGTGCCAAAAGAGTTTCCGAATTCTTCAATTTCCACTTCAAAACCGTTTTTGCCGTCTTCATAATTCGCATTAATGGCCCGAATTGCCGAAGCAATGGCAACAGAGGAGTTTTTCATTATCTTGGAAGCCATTTTATTTGTAAACTCCAACAAATCTTCTGGGGTGGTTACGTGGTTTACCAAGCCATATTGCAATGCTTGATTGGCATCGATCATTCCGGCGGTCATGATCATTTCCATGGCCCTGCCTTTCCCTACCAATTGCGGCAATCTTTGGGTTCCGCCGTATCCGGGAATTACTCCCAAAGAAACTTCGGGAAGTCCCATCTTTGCATTGTCGGAAGCGATACGGAAATGTGCGGCCATGGCCAATTCCAATCCACCTCCAAGGGCAAATCCGTTTATTGCTGCAATAACGGGTGTAGATAGATTTGCAACAAAATTGAATAAAAGACTTTGGCCATGCGCAGCTAGATTTGCTCCTTCTGCTTCGGAAAAATCTGCGAATTCACTGATATCCGCTCCGGCAACAAATGCCTTTTCACCGCTTCCGGTAATAATTATCACTTTTGTTTTGGAGGAATTATCCGCATTCTCAAAGGCATCGTGCAGTTCTTGGATGGTCTCCCGGTTCAAGGCGTTCAATTTTGAAGGGCGGTTGATGGTGATGGTGGTAATGCCGTTTTCTGTTTGCGAAAGAATATTTTGATATTTCATATTTAAACTTCTTAAGATCGATTTCTAAGTAAATACAAAACTACTGAAGTTTTTAGACTTTGGGGGTTAGATTTCAACTGGGCAGCGCGACAAAAAATGCAACCATTTTCGGTTTGATACCTCTAAACATCAGTGAACGAATTTGAAAGATATTTTATTTTTGGTAATTTTGAACAATACAAATTGAATGAGCAAGAATATATCCGTCGCATTTGGTTATTATTTCGATCTATAAGATGATGAACTACAAAACCACCGTTTTTTTATTAATTATTTCTGTCATTTTACTTTTAATTTCTTTCTTTTATGAAGTTCATTTTTTAGTGAAATTAGCACTTATACTTTCTATCACAAATTTTTCCTTTATGCTAACCAAGAAGAAGAATTTATAGAATCTGATTGCTGAACCTAATATTAAAATATTGACACGCTATTATTATTCTCAATGGCGACTTTTGATTGACTTGGAGGTGGTGTTTTGTATTCGGTTTAGAGAAAAGTATAAAGTGATTTTCGTAGAAGATGATCTTTCTCATTCGACAAAGTTATCTCTAAAGATAACATTTTCCAAATATACGAAATCATTTTTGTCGGCCAAAAATTCACAGATTCCTCGATATTGATTTCACAAAACCAAAAAAATCAACAATGGAACAGAAATCTAGCACTATTCTCTCAATATTAGCTTTCCAACCGAAGAGGGATTTCCTGTGATGCCCGACAACGTGGGTCGTTGCCCTTTGATCTCCGTACCTATCAGCCTAATTTTCTATCATTTAATTCTACATTAAAATGCACTTTTGCCCCTAAAGCTTCAAATACTTTCAAAATAGTTTCAAATCGGGCGTTTTTTATACTGTTCTCGATTTTTGAGATTTGTGCTTTTTGTACCCCGACCAATTTGCCCAATTGTTCCTGGGTCAGGCTTTTTTCCTTTCTCGCTTCTCTTATGGCCTGTCCCAATAAATCAATCCGAAGTTCATTTTCAAATGCATCTCTTTTTGCCGTTCCACGTTTTCCAATGTGTTTGTCGATCATCTCATCAAGTGGCACGGTTTTAAATTTATTTTCCATCTCTTTCTTCTTTTGTTTTATTACTTAAATATTGTTCCCTTATTTTTTCGGCTTTTCTTATTTCCTTGGGTGGCGTTTTCTGAGTTTTTTTTAAGATTCCGTGAGTTGCTATTACCACTCTCTCCTTGCTATCGGATTTGTCCCAAAATGAGAAAAGTCTATACGATCTGCTTTCGTACAAAGTCCTGAATTCCCAAATAAAATCGTTCAATTTTTTGAAGAGTTCTATGTCCTTTACGAATTGGGATTTTTTGAGGTTGTAATAAATTTTCTCTCTGGCTTTATCATCAAGTTTCTCTAAAAACTCGATTGCCTCCGGCAGTAATTCTATGTCGAATTTCTGTTCCATCCACCTGTTTCAGTCAAAAGTAATAATTTCCCAAACGGGAAACAAACATTTTATGTTTTTCAATTAATCAAACAACCTTTATTTTTAAAATGCTCCAAATATTCAACCCAATTTCACCAAACCAAAAAAATCAACAATGAAACCGGAATCTCGCCTTCGATAGTATATAAAACGGGATTGTAATCGCCCTTTCCCTGTCGGATATATTTTCCATCAAAAGTGTATAATACCGTGTTATAATCACCTTTTCCCTGTCGGACATATTTTCCATCCCAAGTGTAGAGAACTTGGTTGTAGTCACCTTTTCCCTGTCTCAGATATTTTCCATCCCAAGTGGATAAAACCGTATTGTAATCACCTTTTCCCTGTCGAATATATTTATTGTCCACAGTAAAAAGAACCGTATTATAAGTACCTTTTCCCTGTCTCAAATATTTTCCATCCCAGGTATAAAGGACTTGGTTGTATTCTCCCTTTCCTTCCCTAACAAAGGATTGTGCATTTAACGCAAACGAAAAAAGGAACATTACGGTAAATAGAATTTCTTTCATTTCGTGGAAATTTAAATCCGCTATAAAACTTATGGAATTACGGGAAAGGAAACTGAAAATGTGGTTTTATCCTCGGATGAATCGAGCGTCACGGTGCCATTATAGGCTTCCACTATGTTTTTCACCATTCCCAGACCAAGGCCCATCCCACTTGTTTTTGTGGTGAACTGTGGCTCAAAAATACAGTCCTTGTTTTCGTCGGAAACACCAATGCCATTGTCCGTAACCTCAATAATTACCATCGTTCCTTCAGTTTTCACTATAACATTTACACGGGGTTCACCAAAGTTTTTTTGTTCAATGGACTGAATACTGTTTTTTACCAGATTTGTGATCACCCGAATAAGTTGGGTGCGGTCAAAACGGGCACGAATTTCTTCCTCTTCGGAAAAGAAATAGATATAATCCTCGTTAAAAATGTCCAACGCCAATTTGGTGATCTTTACAACATTCAAGGTTTCATCCTGTTGCGCGGGCATCTTGGCATAAGTGGAAAAAGCGGAGGCAATGGAACTCAGCGTATCTATTTGTTGAAGCAGGGTTTGGGTATATTCCTCCATTTTTTGATCTACATCCGGATCATTGCAATCAAATTTTCTCTGGAAATTCTGAACCGTCAATCGCATTGGCGTCAACGGATTCTTAATTTCGTGCGCTACCTGTTTCGCCATTTCACGCCAAGCCGTTTCCCGCTCACTTGCTGCAAGTTGAGCGGCACTTTTTTCCAGTTCGTCGATCATTCCGTTATAGGAATTTATGAGCACAGCAATCTCACCGGGCGTGTCGCGGATATGGATTTTTTTGTTTCGTGTATGAAAACGGGTTTTGGAGAGTTTATCGCTTATTTCCTTTAACGAGCGAGTAATATATGTGGTTAAAAAATAAGCCATTGCTATACCGACTATTAACATAATAATATACGCCACTCCCAACCTGTATAAATAGGCCGTAAGCTCTTTGGTCATAAAACCATCGTCTTCGATATAGGGCAGGTTAAGAATGGCCAAAGGCTTAAAATAATTATCGGTTATATAGGTATATGACGACTGATATTTTTGTCCATTTTCAACAAATTCCTTGATATAACTTCTGGTGGGCGAATTTTGAAGCGCTTCCATGACGTTCCTTGGGATTTTTTGAGAAACGGTATCCCTAAAAAAAGAAGGCTTCGAGGATTTCATAAGATTTCCATTCAAGTCATAAAGAAGAAGCTCGAGACTATGAATATCCTTGATCTCATATATTTTATCCCTAAAAATAAGTGGAATTTGTTCGGTCTCCACAGGGTATGTGGTGGTTTTTAGAACATAATTAATGTTCTCCCGAATGGCGGTTTCCTTTCGCAAAAGACGATCGCGGTGATAGCTCTCGGTTTCCTTTCTATATTGATAAATGGTTACAATGGCAATAAGAACTGAAGCTCCGACAACGAGGAGCATCATAGAAAAGAAAATTCGGGTGCGAAGGGATTTTTTGTAAAAAGACATTTACATTCTTTTGAATGTGAAAGATAACAATAATTGAACCATCTTGAATTCTGAATTCCGAATTCAGATTTATGAATTCTTATTCTCGCGAATCCGTTTATAAATCCTAAATCCCATCATCAGGATTATCGCAAAAATGAAAATGCCCGCAGTGCCATAAATCCAGTTGACCGCACTTTTCAAAATAACAAGAAATACGACCGCAAACAGGATGAGCGTAGGCACTTCATTGAAGAGTCGCATATAGTTTGACGAATATTTTACGGTATCATTCTGAAGTTGTTTAAAGATTTGATGACATTTGAATTGGTAAATTATCAATAGTGCCACAAACCCCAATTTCACCATCATCCATGACTGCGAGAGCCATCCGGGAATCAAGATTATAAGTATTGTTCCAAAGACAAGTGCCAAAATCATCGATGGCCAAGTAATGATATTCCACAGACGCGAC
>CAZMDY010000029.1:8166-16633 GCA_964565295.1 uncultured Aequorivita sp.
GCTTCCAAGAAAAGCTCCTTTCCTTCCATCGCTATTTCTTCCAAAGTTTCCAGACAATCACTGACAAAGGCTGGAGTAACGACAGCCAATTTTTTTACGCCTTCCAGTCCCATTCTTTCAATAGTTCTGTCGGTGGGCGGCTTTAACCAAGGATCGAAACCCAATCTGGATTGAAAACTGTTGGTATAAGTTCCAGGCGTTAAATTGAGTTTTTCCGCAACCAATTCAGTGGTTTTTAAGCATTGGTGCCTATAGCAAAACTCATGGGCCGGAGAAGGAGTGACGCAGCAACTGCCATCTATTTTGCAATGGCTTTTAGTGATGTCCCTTTTATAAATATGTCTTTCGGGAACGCCGTGATAGCTAAAAATAATATGTTCGTAATCCACGTTCTCCAAACTTTCCGCAATGCTTTTTGAAAGCACTTCAATGTATTCCGGTTTGTTGTAAAACGCGGGAAGGGAAGTAATTTCCATCAGCGGGAAAAACTCCTTTCGAAGCTCCTCCACTTTCACATCGATGGTTTCGGTGGTGGCCATGGCAAACTGCGGATAAAGTGGAATGGTCAGAACCTCATCCACGCCCTGATCTGCCAATTCCTGAAGTCCTTTTTTGAGGGTAAGACTGCCATAGCGCATGGCAAGGGCAATGGGAATGGTTGTTTTATTCTGGATTTTTTCCTGAAGTTGTTCCGAAATCACAATCAAGGGCGAACCTTCCTCCCACCATATTTTCTCATAGGCTTCGGCCGATTTTTTTGGACGAGTATTCAGGATGATCCCGCGAACAATGAAAGCACGCAGCCAAAAGGGCACGTCGATCACACGTGGATCCATCAGAAATTCATCCAAATACCTTTTTACATCACTTGGATCGGTACTGTCGGGCGAACCGAGATTTACAAGGAGAACTCCCTTCATAGCAAATTTTTTTTGACAAAATTAGTCTTTTAAAGTACACGCTCAAAAGGCATCCACACCACTTAAACGTGCAATCCCATCAAAAACTTCTTCGGGGTAGTGCCGAATTTCCTTTTGAAGGCCGCTATAAAATGACTGGGACCACTGTAGCCTACTTTCAGCCCAACTTCATTAACATTGTGGGCGCCTGTGGCGAGTAGCTGCCGGGCCACTTCCATTTTATAATCGAAAAGAAAACTAAAAACCGAATCGCCATAAATTTGCTTAAAACCCTCTTTTAGCCTGTTGATGGGCAAATTAATTTCATCGGCAAGCTCTTGCAAAGTGGGAGGTTCTGCCATTCGTGATATGATGATTTGTTTGGCCATTTTAATTTTCGATACGTTTTCCTCATCTGCCAAGAACGGACATTGCTCTATGTCCGCGTCCGCTGGCCGATTGAAATACAGGCTCAAAAGTTCATACGCTTTTCCTTTAAAATATAGTGGCTTAATGGTGGGATGCAGGCTATAGTTCATCAATTGGTTGAGCACTATGGCCATCGATGGGGTAATCCGCCCATCTTTGTAATATTTACGATCTTTGTTCTCCTCACTAAGAAAAGTGATGTAATTTGCTTCCTCCGAAAAAAAACTATGAAATTTATTTATAGGAAGCAAAATAGAAAGCACCCAGGATTGTTTTTGAAGTAAAAGGTCCAAAGGCAAGTCGCGCTGCGGATTATAGAGCAAAAGGGAATTGTCCTCTTTTAGCGGCAACACATAGTTTCCTTCATTGAAATTGAAATTGGCGGATCCTTTTATACAAAAGTGAAACTGAATGAAATTCGAACTGACTTCGCGTTTAAATGTTTGGTTTTCATCTGTTTCATTATTAAATTTCAGAATAAAGAATCCAGACTCAATAATGGTTTCATCATAAAAACTTTGAGCGATATTTTTTTGAAAATCCATTGGTTTTTTAATTGTTATTTATTTAGAATTGTTCTAAATTAAAGTTCGTGAAAAGTGTACACAAAGCGCAAATTTAGGGCATCCGAATATGATCTATATCATTTTTATTCCAAATTTAACAGGTAGCGACATAAAAGATACCGCAAGCGTTATTTTTTGAAATACAATGCTCTTAAATTTGCTTCCTGATCTAATTATGGAAAACTATTCTCATTATCCTCAGAATTCTCCCGAAGGCAATTTTTACGCCATTGGAATGAACTATAAAAAGGCCGATGCCGACATTCGGGGCCATTTCAGTATTGATGATTTTGCAAGGAGGCATATCATGGATGAAGCCAAAACTTTGGGGCTTTCCTCGCTTAGCGTCATTTCCACTTGCAACCGTACGGAACTTTATGGTTTTGCGCAACACCCTTTCCAACTTATCAAACTGCTCTGTAAGCACACTCGGGGCAGCATCGATGAATTTGAGAAAGTGGCCTATGTCTATAAAAACAAGGAAGCCGTTTCCCATCTGTTCAAGGTCGGGACCGGTCTGGACAGCCAGATTTTGGGAGATTTTGAAATCATTAGCCAACTTAGAAACAGCTTTAGATCATCAAAAAAGCTCGGTTTGATGAATCCGTTTATGGAGCGTCTGGCCAATGCTGTGATCCAGGCCAGCAAACGAATCAAAAATGAAACTGCCATATCCACAGGCGCCACTTCTGTAAGTTTTGCAGCCGTCCAATATATAATGAAAAAGATCCCGGAAATTTCAGAAAAAAACATTTTGCTTTTTGGGACAGGAAAAATTGGAAGGAACACTTGCGAAAACCTGATAAAGCATACCCAAAACAAGCATATTACCCTTATCAATCGCACTAAGGACAAAGCGGAGAAAGTAGCAGGGAAATTCGATGTGACCGTAAGGGATTACGCCGATATCCAAAGTGAAATTGCACAATCCGATATTCTTGTGGTTGCCACTGGCGCCCAACATCCTACCATTTCAAAAGAACTTTTATATTTGAAACGTCCGCTGTTGATCCTGGACCTTTCTATTCCCAAAAACGTTTCTGAAAATGTGCTGGAAAATAAATTCGTTACACTAATCCATTTGGACCAACTGATTGCGCTCACGGACCAAACACTGCAGCAACGGCTTAAAGAACTTCCCCTTGCGGAGAAAATTATTTCGGAAATAGAAACCGAGTTCAACCAATGGGCCGAACAACGCAAGTTTGCGCCCATTATCAGGGCCTTGAAAATTAAATTGGCCGATATAAAAGCTGGCGAGATCGATTACCAGAGAAGAAAAATTGATGGTTTCAATCAGGAACAGGCCGAAATTATAAGTGATCGGATTATCCAAAAGATTACCACCCATTTTGCCAATCATCTGAAAGGCGAAGAAGGTTCAGCAGAAAGCATTGAACTTATAAAAAGGGTTTTTCAACTTGAAACCACTTAACTTTGGAAAGAACAATCCGAATTGGAACACGCGATAGTGAACTTGCACTCTGTCAAGCAAAAACCGTAAAGTCGAAACTCGAAAATTTAGGCTATAATGCCCAATTGGTTGCCGTAAAATCCACGGGGGACTTGGTATTGGACAAACCCCTTTACGAAATGGGAATTACCGGAATCTTCACAAAAACCTTGGACGTGGCAATGATACAGGGCAGAGTGGACATTGCAGTGCACAGCATGAAGGACGTCCCCACTATCTTGCCCAAGAACATAGTTCAAACTGCAGTTTTGGAACGCGCATCCCCAAAAGATGTTTTAGTGACAAGAATGGATGGAATCGATTTTGAAAAACCTTGTACCATCGCCACCGGAAGTTTACGAAGAAAAGCCCAATGGCTGAATCGCTTTCCGCATCATAAAGTTGTAGATCTAAGAGGAAATATCAACACAAGGCTTCAAAAATTGAAGGACAATAATTGGGAAGGAGCGGTTTTTGCAAAGGCCGGATTGGAACGCATTAACCTTCTGCCAAAATCCCATATGGACCTGGACTGGATGATTTCAGCTCCATCACAAGGAGCCATGGTAATTGTAGCAATGGAAAATGATGATTTTTGCAAGGAAGCTACATCCAAACTCAACGATCAGGCTTCCGAAATTTGCACACATATTGAACGAGAATTTTTAAACGTGCTTGAAGGCGGATGCACGGCTCCCATTGGCGCATATGCAGAATTAATAGATGGTGAAATTTTGTTTAAAGGATGTCTATTTTCCTTGGATGGACAAACAAAATTAGAAATTGAGAAAAAAGTTTTAACATCAAAATATAAAGGATTCGGAAAAGATTGTGCTACTTTTATTCTTAATAATGGTGGATCCGAACTAATGATTTCCATAAAAAACCAAATGAAATGAGTCTTTGGAAAAAAACAAGCCCCACCGATGTTGTGGTTTGGTTTTTAGATCTGGGACTGCTTGCTTTTCTAATCTTCGATTTCGGATTTGATAACTTCCAAGACCTTCGCCAGCACAAGCTGATTCTCCTTCCCTCTTTATTGATAGCGCTCATCGCTTTCAACTTTTTTGAATATTACAAATTCCGGAATGACAAGGACATCAATCGCAGCAGCCGAATAAACCTTTATATTCTCTTGGCGCTTCTTTTACTGGAAATAATAGTAATTGCAGTCAATTATAAATCCTCCTTGGCCCAAACCTTTTTTAATTATCGACATGTCATTGAATATGGACTGTTGTTTTATTTTTTTATTAGAATCACCTTTCTGCTCAGAAAAATTTACAGCCTTTATTTCAATCCTGCCATTCTTTTTGTGGGAAGTTTTGCCACCATTTCACTAGCAGGGACGTTTTTACTTTTGCTGCCCAGTGCAACTGTGAACGGAATAACTTTTACAGACGCCTTATTTACAGCTACCAGTGCAACGGCAGTCACTGGACTGCTCGTTCTGGATATTTCTAAGGACTTTACGCCAATTGGACAAACAATAATCATGGTTCTTTTTCAAATCGGCGGCTTGGGAATGTTGACCTTTACCTCATTTTTCGCCTATTTCTTTAAAAGCGGCGCCTCGTTTAAAGAAAGTCTGTATATGAAGGACATTTTGGGCTATGACAAACTGAACAGCGTGATGCGCACCGTAATGCAAATAGTGCTCTTCTCCTTAATTCTGGAAGGCATCGGGGCCATACTAATCTATCATTCTCTGGATCATATCAAATCTTTCGAAACCAGAAGCTTTATTGCAGTTTTCTATGCAATCTCTGCTTTTTGCAATGCCGGTTTTTCCTTGACCTCCGATACACTTTTTAACCAAGGTTTACAGTTCAATTACTATATGCAGTGGGTTCTTATGGGGCTTATCGTTTTTGGAGGACTGGGTTACCACATAGCCTATAATGTTATCCAATACATCAAAAAACTAATTACAAATATATTCTGGAAAAAAAAGCGTGTTTTTATTTCGAGAGTCATCAACCTAAACACCAAAATCGTACTTTATACCACTTTGATCCTGATTACAACAGGAACGGTGTTCTTTCTTTTTTCTGAACAACAGGCAAATCTTTTGCAACATGACACAGCTTTTGGAAAATACACCACCGCTATGTTTTCATCCATTGGTGCGCGTAGTGCAGGATTTAACCACATTGATATTTCCAGCTTCACCATGCCCGGTTTTCTGTTCATGATTCTATTGATGTGGATCGGTGCTTCGCCGGCATCTACAGGTGGTGGGATAAAAACGACTACGTTTGCTTTGGCTACTCTAAATATTTTTGCCATCGCTAGAAACAAAAAACATATAGAAATAGGCACAAGAAGGATTGCGCCACAAGCTGTTCAACGCGCTTTTGCCATTATTTCAATTTCACTGGCAAGCATTGGGGTCGGTATTTTGTTATTGCTTATTTTTAATCCTGAATTCTCATTGATTCAAATTGCTTTTGAAACATTTTCAGCATTTTCAACCGTTGGACTTTCAATGGGAATTACAGCAGAACTATCGGAAACAAGCAAATATGTGATCATACTACTGATGTTCTTCGGAAGGATTGGCTTACTGAACCTGATGATCGGCCTTTTGAAAACAGAGGGAAAAACGGAATATACGTACCCCGAAGAAAATATTTTGATAAATTAGAAGGACTCGGTTTTTAAAATTGAAACTTTATGAAAATAGTGGTCATTGGTCTCGGAAACTTTGGAATGTCACTTGCAATCCATCTTTCGAACACTGGAAATGAGGTGATTGTAGCCGACAATAGTCTCGAAAAAATAGAGCAGGTAAAAAACAAAGTTGCCCACGCAGTGGCTATGGATGCCACCAATGAAACTGCTTATCAAGCACTACCCTTGAACAACGCCGATATTGCAATAATTGCGATAGGGCAACGCAATGGTGCCGGAATATTGAGCACAGCGATAGTAAAAAAACTGACCAAGGCCAAGATCATCTCACGCTCTTCATCCGATCTGGAAGATACCATTCTGGAAGCCATGGGCGTAGATCAGATAATCCACCCCGAGCAAGAATATGCGGAACGGTTCACCAAAAAAATCAATCTAGAAGGAAGCATCGATAATTTTGAAATTGATGATGAATATCTCGTTTCGGAAGTGGAAATTGGAAAAAAATTAGTCGGCAAGACCATTCTACAATCGGATTTCCGCAAAAGTTTTAACCTAAATATTATTACGATCATCAGAAAAAAACACCATACCAACTTGTTGGGAAGGATTATTGAAAAACGGGAAGTAGTAGGCATGCCCAAACCAGACATGGTTTTTCAGAACGGAGATGTCCTGGCTGTTTTTGGAAAAGATACAGATATTAAAAAATATTTAAAAACCAAAAATGGCAATTCTATCGACTAAAAAATTAAGAGGCGAAAAAAGGAAACTAGTGTTCGATTCGGGAATTTCCTTGGTTGAATACAACGCCATATCTATTGAATTGATATCCTTTAAAGCTCCAATGGTAATAGAAAATGCAATTTTTACCAGTCAGAATGCCGTGCTATCCATTAGGGAATCAGAAATAGAGATTAAAAATTGTTTCTGTGTGGGCGAAAAAACAAAATCCCTACTTGAAAAAAATGGCTTCAACGTTATAAAAATGACCGAATACGCATCCGAGTTGGCAGAATTTCTTGTGAAAAACCATCAAAAAGATCAGTTTCAGTTTTTCTGTGGAAATCTTCGAAGTGAAGAGATTCCTTTAGCATTGAAAAAGAACCATATTCCTTTTGAAGAAATAACAGTTTATATTACAACCCTAAAACCGAAACAATTTGAAGGTCAATTTGATGCGATTCTTTTTTACAGTCCAAGTGGGGTTCAAAGTTTTTTTGAAATGAACCCTTCGCCCAACAGTGATACATTGGGAATCTGTATTGGGACCACAACGGCTTCAGAAGCAAAAAAATACATGACCAATGTTGAAATATCAAATTTTACAACGATTGAAAGCGTCGTGGAAAAAGCCTTGGAATTAGTTGCCAAATAAACAAAGTTTCAGTATTTTAAGTACAGAACATTTAACCTATAAAATAGACCCGGTAAGGGAAAAATGAAATGATAAAAAACGATTTATTTTTAAAAGCCCTGCGCGGAGATACCGTGGAGCGGCCCCCTGTGTGGATGATGCGACAAGCTGGAAGATATTTACCTGAATTTCAGGAAATAAAAGCAAAATATGATTTCTTTACCCGCTGCCAAACCCCAGAATTGGCGAGTGAAATAACGGTGCAACCTTTTCGAAGATATGGAATGGATGCAGCTATTTTGTTTAGCGATATTTTGGTGATTCCTCAGGCGATGAACATCCACGTGGAAATGAAACCGGATTTTGGCCCGTGGGTTCCAGAACCAATCCGTTCTTCAAAGGATTTGGATCGAGTTATCGTTCCTGATGTCAACGAAACCTTGGGCTACGTAATGGATGCCATCGATATGACGAAGGAAAAACTCCACGATGAAGTACCATTGATCGGTTTTGCTGGAAGTCCATGGACTATTTTGTGCTATTGCGTTCAAGGCCAAGGCTCCAAAAACTTCGACAAAGCCAAGGAATTTTGTTTTACACAACCCAAAGCCGCACACGAGTTACTTCAGAAAATAACAGATACCACTATTCTTTATTTAAAGGAAAAAGTTAAGCACGGCGTTAACGCAGTCCAGGTTTTTGACAGTTGGGGAGGGATGCTTTCACCCAACGATTATCAAGAATTCAGCTGGAAATACATCCAACAGATCATTGATGCGTTAAAAAATGAAACGCCCGTAATCATTTTTGGAAAGGGTTGTTGGTTCGCCCTGGACACCATGGCGCAAAGCGGTGCTTCTGCTTTGGGCGTGGATTGGACTTGCTCTCCAAGGAATGCGAGATATTTGACCGGAGGAAATATAACCCTTCAAGGAAATTTTGACCCTTCTAGGCTTTTCAGCCCTCCATCAGAAATCAAAAAAATGGTAAAACAGATGATTGATGCATTTGGAAAAGACCGCTATATAGTCAACTTGGGTCATGGAATTTTTCGGATCCTTCCAATAGAAATTGCCGGAGCATTCTTAGAGGCCGTGAAGGAATATATACACGGATGATACCTTGTGAT
>CAZMDY010000030.1:0-16571 GCA_964565295.1 uncultured Aequorivita sp.
GAAAGTCCTACGGAGCTCCAAAGCGAAAATCGACCGCCCACCCAATCCTGCATTGGAAAAATATTACTTCTGGAAATCCCAAAATTTTCTGCCTCGGCGGTATTGACCGAAACGGCGACAAAATGTTTCTGGACATCTTTTGGGTTTGCACTTTTCAAAAACCAGTCTTTTACCACGGAAGCATTTGCCAGCGTTTCCTGGGTGGTAAAACTCTTTGAGACGATTATAAAAAGGGTGGTCTCCGGATTTAAGTTTTTAATGGTTTCGGCCACATGGTCTCCGTCCACATTCGCAATAAAATGGATGTTCAGATGATTGCCATAAAAACGAAGGGCATTTACGACCATATCGGGGCCTAAATGGCTGCCTCCGATTCCAATGTTCACAACGTCCGTAATAGGTTTTCCAGTGAATCCCTTATGTGTTCCGTGGATTATTTTATCAGAAAAAAGTTCCATTTTTCGAAGTGCGGATTTTACTTCCGGTTTCATATTGTCAAAATCACGCAGCGCAGTGTGGAGTACTGCCCTATCTTCGGTTTCATTGATTTTAATCCCTTTAAACTGCTGGTCTATCGCATCTTTCAACTGGACTGCTTCCGCAAGATCCAATAGCAGTTTCTTGGTTTCTTTGGTAATCCGATTTCGGGAATAATCCAAATAAAAATCCTGCCATTCCAGTTTAAAATCCGTAGCTCTTTTTGAATCTTCCACAGAACCATTCATTCTAAGATTCCTGATTTCCTCAAAATGCTTTGTTAATCGTTTCCAAGATTCGGTTGTCGTTGGATTTTTGGAAGGTAAGGACATACTATTTTAGATTGGAATTTTGCAATTACGTTGATTTAAGTAAGAATATTTTTATTATAATGTTCAATCAGTCCCTCTATTGGACGTTGTACGATATTTCCGAGAGTGAGATTATTTTCAATAAGACATTCCGCGATTATTTCTTCGGAAAAATGTGCGATGGAACCTATAAAATGAACCGGCACCTGATGTGCATTATCAAAACAAAGAATTCGACACTCAATAAAAGTTAAGATACCTTCCTTTATCAAGCTGTGAAAATAGGGATTTATTTGATTCTGTGTAAATATAAATTGGGCAAACGAAGCCAAATAAGCAGATGGGTTTGGTTTCGAGTATAAATTGATTTTGATGTGGTCTGCCTCCAGATTGTATTTTTTTGAAAATTCCAAAGCGATTTCTGATGGCATGCGATTGTAAAAATAATCACGGATCAATCTTTTTCCGAAGTAATTTCCACTGGCCTCATCCATCAAAATAAATCCCAAAGATGGGCTCGAAGGATAAATTTGTTTTCCATCAAAATAACAGCTATTGCTTCCCGTTCCAAGAATACAAACGATCCCGGGCTCTGTAGTTACGGAATATACGGCTGCAGTCATATCTTCATATACCGTAACGGTTGCACTTGGAAACAACGATTTCAGCACTTCTTCCAATAACGCTTTCGGTGTGGATGTAGCGCAACCCGCGCCATAAAACTCCAGAGTTTCCACTTTGGAAAAAACATTTCGCAAAATTTCATTCCCCACAATCCTCGCAATCAACTCCTCTTTGGGGACCATGTTGGGATTTAATCCTTGGGTGGTGGTTCTAAAAACAACCCGGCCCGAGGCATCCAACAATACCCAATCACATTTTGTAGAGCCGCCGTCGGTTATCAGTGTCATTATTTCAAAGTTGAAAAATGGGCGGCCAAATCCAATAATTTTGCGGAGTAACCATATTCATTGTCATACCAGCCTACGAGCTTAAAAAAATTATTATTGAGCGCAATTCCTGCTTGTGCATCAAAGGTGCAGAGATACGGATCGCTAACAAAATCCTGTGAGACCACAGCATTTTCGGTATAATTCACTATTCCTTTGTATTCATTTTCTGAAGCATTTTTAAAAAGTGCTTTTATTTCCTCATAGGTGGTCGCTTTTTTGGTTCGGATCGTCAAATCGACCACAGAAACGTCAACAGTTGGAACCCGAAAAGCCATTCCCGTTAGTTTTCCTTCCAACTCCGGAATCACTTTTGTCACCGCCATTGCGGCTCCCGTACTGGTTGGGATTATATTGCTCAAGGCACTTCTTCCCATTCGGAAATTCTTTTTTGAAGGTTGGTCCACAGTAGATTGGGAAGCTGTTACCGCATGTATGGTTGTCATCAAAGCTTCCACGATCCCATATTCGTCATTCATGATCTTTGCCATTGGTGCCAAGCAACTCGTGGTACAAGAGGCTGCGGAAATTATGGTGTCGGATGCTTTTACCTTCTTGTGGTTCACGCCCATCACAAACATAGGCGCTGTTTTTGATGGAGCTGAAAGCACAACTTTTTTGGCACCCGCCTTCAAATGTGCTGATGCGGTTTCCTTTTCCTTAAAAACCCCTGTGCAATCGAGAACCAATTCTGCGCCAACCTCATTCCATTTTAAGTTTTCAGGGTCTTTTTCCGCAGATACACGGATTTTATTGCCATTTACCAATAAACTTCCGTTTTGGACCTCGATTTCTCCGGAAAACCTCCCATGCACCGAGTCGTATTGCAACAAGTACGCGAGATGTTCCACCTCCAAAAGATCGTTGACAGCCACTATTTCTATATCATTTCGTTGTGATGCGATTCGAAAAACCAAACGCCCAATCCTGCCAAAACCGTTAATTCCTATTTTTATCATGATTTATCAGCTATTTTCTACTTTCAAGTATAAACAAATCGTTTGTTACAGCGATTTGATTTAACATTTTCGTTTAAATCGAAATAATATCCGAAACCCGGATCAACTCATGGTCTATGATATTAGGAGTTTTTTCCGTTAGTGAAAAGGGTACGGAACATACTTTGTTGTGGACGATTCCCATCATTACGCCATGTTCTCCTCGTAAAAGCGCGTCAATTGCCCCAACCCCTAGACGGCTGGCAAGAACGCGGTCGTAACAACTTGGTGCACCGCCCCGCTGAATGTGTCCCAGAACAGTTGTCCGCACTTCATATCCTTCCAAACGTTCTTCAAGAAAATCGGCCAATTCAAAAATATTCTTTCCGATTTTGTCTCCTTCGGCAATTATGACGATACTGGAAGATTTTCCCGATTTTTTGCTTCGTTCAAGGGTTTCCAATAAGCGCTCCCTTCCCAGATCCTCTTCCGGGATAAGGATTTCCTCGGCCCCTGCACCAATTCCGGCATTGAGTGCAATATCACCCGCATCGCGGCCCATAACCTCGACCAAAAACAGTCGGTTGTGGGAATTTGCAGTATCCCGGATTTTGTCCACAGCTTCAACCACGGTATTTAAGGTGGTGTCATATCCAATGGTGTAATCCGTTCCTTTTATATCATTGTCGATGGTAGCGGGAATACCAATAATCGGAAAATTGAATTCCCTCCCAAAAATTGATGCACCGAGAAAGGAGCCATCCCCACCAATGATCACCAAGGCATCGATCTGTGCACCCTTTAGGTTCTCATTTGCTTTTTCCCTGCCTTCCTTGGTCATAAATTCTTTGGAGCGGGCGGATTTTAGAAAAGTTCCTCCACGGTTTATGAGATTTTTTACCGACCTTGCGTCGAGTTCTTTAAAATCACCTTCAATCAGGCCCGCAAAACCTCGATAAATTCCCACGCATTCGCGGTTGTGATATATGCACGCACGGACAACCGCCCTTATGGCAGCGTTCATTCCCGGCGAATCGCCCCCACTGGTAAGCACCGCAATTTTTTGAAGTTTCTCCATTTTTCAAATTTAGTTTAAATTCCAGTTAGGAAAAATCATATTTCAAAACATTAAATAAGTGTATATACGTATACCCTAAAACATTCATGCGCAGTATATTTGTATCATAGAATTAGTGGATTGATGTACTGAAGATTATTTTTTGTGGGGATAAAAAATATTTTTAGTACAGCTAGAAAGTTTACTAAGTTAGGTTTGTTAAGAAATCCCGATCAAATTGGTCGGGATTTTTTTTGTGAATTAAAAAACATCATCTTTTAAAAATTTAATTTTCAAAGTAACTGATCTTTAGTATTTCCTTGGTGTCATCGTCCACCTTAAAACGGTCATCCATTCGAAGTCCAATTATCCACACGATTTTTTCCTCGCTCACCAAAAGCCATAATTGCTCCTTTTGAAGCCTGGAGATTTTTTCATCCTTGAAGAATTTTGACAGTTTCTTTTTCCCTTTCATTCCGAAGGGGTGGAAACGATCTCCTTCCCTCCATTTTCGGATTTTAACTGGGAACTTCAATTTTTCGGATGCCACATATATAGTGTTCTTTTCAATTATGCCAAGTCTTTCAGCCTTTTCCATTTTAAGTTTAATTGGAAAAGCAATATCTTTTTCAGAGATCAATAATTCATCTTCTTTTGCATCAAAATCAATTTGGGAGAGCAAAAGTTCGTCCCGGTTTCTTAAAAGTCGGTGTGTTTTTGAAAAAAGTTGTTTACCAGTTTGGGCATCAAGTAGGGCAACAACATCTTTCCACTGGGTGAAACCAAAACCGCTCAAAAGTTCATATAACAATGCTTCGGTATTGGGCAATTCTTTGATTTTATGAATATTAATCCTATAAAAACCCTCATCTTCAGAAACTGCCAAATTGTAGATCAATGCCATATAATCTTCGATCAAATTCTTTGAAGACTTGAGGTTTTTTTGGGTTTTCTTGAAATTTTCGAGCAAGGAAATATTGGCTTCCTTCAAACTTGGGATCACATCCAACCGAAGTTTATTCCTTAGATAATCTGTCTTTTTATTGGTGCTGTCCTCCCTCCATTTTAATCTGTTTTCCTCTGCATAATCCTGTAGTGTTTGACGTGAAAAAGTGAGTAAGGGCCTAATAATTTTACCATTTATCTCTGGGATGCCGGTCAATCCGCTTATTCCGGTGCCGCGGGAAAAGTTTATTAGAAAGGTTTCCAAATCATCATCAAGGTGATGGCCTGTCAATAGATAATCGTATTTAAAGTCTTCTAAGATTTTGTCGAACCATTTATAACGCAAAGTCCGCGCAGCCATTTGCGTTGAAGTTCCCGTTTTTTCGGCAAAAGATTTGGTGTTGAAAGTTTCGGCGAAAACGGGAAGTTCCATTCTTTTTGCCAGCCCAATAACAAACATTTCATCACCATCACTTTCCTTTCCCCGTAACGAAAAATTGCAGTGGGCCAGAGCAATATCAAAGCCCAAAGCGCTGAGGGAGTAGGCCAAAACAACGCTGTCCAATCCTCCGCTGCAGGCAACGAGCAATTTTTTCCCATTTAAAAATGAAAAATTTTGGTCAATTTGATTTCTGAGTTGTTTCAGCACGATCTCGCCCATTCATGTTTAATTTCACCTTTAAGTCAATCAACAGCTTTTTTAAATTTCCTTTGACCTTTTTATAGGCCCTCACTGTTCAAATTAATTGAGGAAACAATATCACCAGATTTTACGGGATATTTCATTAAAGAGATTCTATTCAAATATAAAACATATTAGTGAACTTACTGATAATTTGCTTTTATTGGCGATATGCTTATAAATGAGAAATATTAGTTTCTTGCCAATACAAGATCCGATTGAAGGAAATATCAAGTGTCTATTCCGTAAATCATTGTGTCAAAACTTCACGCATCGCCGATGCTTTCAACAAACATTCCTCGAATTCTTTTTCTGGATCGGAGTTTATCGTAATCGCGCCACCAACTGAAAAACTTACGTATTTTTTTAGCGAATTATAAAGAATACTGCGGATTACAACGTTAAAATCAAAATCTCCAGAGGGTGTAAAATATCCAATGGCACCGCTATAGAGCCCACGTTTTGCATCTTCAAGGCTTTCAATTATTTTCATTGCCGAAATTTTTGGAGCCCCTGTCATACTGCCCATGGGAAACGAGTTCTTCAAAATCTCAACACTGTCCATTCCGATAGGAACTTCACAGGAAATGGTGGAAACCAATTGATGGACTTGCTTAAAACTATAGATTTCACAGAGTTCTTCAACCTTTACACTTCCTTTTTCTGCAATTCGGGAAAGATCGTTCCGAACTAGATCTACTATCATAATATTCTCGCTTCGCTCCTTGGGATCATTCTGCAATCTAATTTTCAATTCTTTGTCTTCTTTGTTGTTTTTGGAACGCTTGGCCGTTCCTTTGATCGGTTGCGAAATTACGCGTGACCCGGTACGTTTTAAATACCGCTCTGGCGATGCGGAAAGCGCATAATTTTTCCCCAGTTTTAAAAATGCGGCAAAAGGAGGCGCTGAAATTTGGTTCAGCCGAATAAATACCGGCACCGGATCAATGGATGAATTTTCAGAATAAAACTCCTGACACAGATTCATCTCATAAATATTGCCGAATCTTATGTGTTCCAACCCCGTACCTACCTTTTGCAGATATTGATCTTTGCTGGTTCGGGAACGAACTTCAAGAATACTGTTTTTCCTTTTTTCTGATATATGGGGCATTTCACAAATCATTTCCCAATCGGATTCCAATTCATCTGCTACCATATTCAGATACTGAATTTGAACATAATCTTCAAAAAAAAGGAATATCTTTTTCGGTTGGAAGAAATAAAGTTCTGGAAAATCGAGACCATCATAATTTTTGGATTGCAGATCCTCCATATCATTTTTAAGATCATAGGATAGATAGCCAAAAATCCAATCTCTCGTGGTGGATTGATAGGTTTGCAGAGTGTCGAATGCGTTTTCAACATCGGTTTTTACTGCCGTGAACGCGTCTACTGCCAGCAATGCCCTATATGAGCTTTCCTCTAAGGGATAATCGTTCCCATCCAACCAAACAACTTCTTCAAATTGTTGCGACCAATTTAAAAGGTTGTTTTTTATTATAGAAAAATCTAAAAGGGGGAAATCGTGAATGGTGCGCATAGTTTCAATTTTGCGATAGTTTACCGCAACACCAAAAGTATAAAAATGTTGAGGTTAAAACACTGCACGCACACATCTGTTTCATCTTTAATTTTTTTTATTACTTTAGAAATTTAAAACCAAGACATGGCGCATCCTAAGAATCCTAAGAACAATACCGAACCAAAGAGAAGGAACAGCAGTTTTCGAAAATGGGCAATAGCCGGATGGGCCACAGCGTTTCTGGTAATTTGTGGCTTTGCATGGATTTTGGCCAAGAATTCGGAATCCCACGAGGATGCTCTGAAATCAAATTCATCTTGGCAAGAAAATCGGACCCTTAAAGGAATTCCGAAGGAAGACCAACAAATTCTGGAAATTATTGGATCAAAAGAATTCCAAACTATTACCCTGTTGGGAAACCAAGCCGTAGCGCCCGAAGCGTTTTCAAAAATTTATTATAACAAGAAGAAAAAATTGGCGTATATTGATATTAGTGGTCTCCCCGACCCTCCCAAGGAAAAAGCATTTCAACTTTGGTCACTACAGATGGAGCCATTTTCTGCAAACAGTTTGGGCCTGGTTGAATCCTACGAAAAAATTGGTGAAAAACTCTATGAGTTTCCAAATTTCACAAAGCATGGGACGCTCTGTATAACCTTGGAACCAAAACAAGGCAGCAATACCCCGACAATGTCACGAATTTATGTCCTAGAGATGATTTCGGAAAATTAGCATCCGCATTTAAGAAAACGCTCTAAAAAGGCGGGGCCAGATATGGAAATTCATTTAAAAAAGATGCGTCATTTTCATAAACTCCATCTTGTATCAACAAAGGATCAATACTGTTTTTGGTCCCGTCCGGACCTCCAAAAATCCATAATAACATGGCGTCCATAACGTCCTCGCCCAATGCACGCCCGGTCATAATCTGAGTTCCGTTATAAAAAGTTGTAGGGCCACTTTCCGAAACCCATAGCACATCCTCTGAAAACATAGCGGCCATTGCTTCCGCGTCCAGACCCAACACATTGGTCGTGTAGGTGCTATCCATTAATTTTATTTTGTCCGCAAAAATATCTTGGAACTTATCCTTCATTATATGGGGCAAAGTGATATTCAAACTGTCCCTATATCCTTGCTTATTGAAAAACAGATTTACGGCAGGGCGCCCCATTTGGTCTTCCAAGCGGTACAATCCATCAAAATCTGATGCCTCAGTACAAGGCGGACATTCGCTTCCGCCGCAATCCACTCCGGTTTCATCACCGTTTTGGACACCGTCGCTACATTTGTCCTGAAAAATGGGTTTCCCAAATTCATCATCACTGCACTGTACAAAAAATAGTGTTAGGCCAACCAATGACAATACTTTCATATAATAAATCGAATTCCTCATAGCAATTTTTGCAGTATATTATTGGATTTTTCTTTTTGTTTCAACCCACATTGAATAGGTGGGGGTATTTGGAGCAAACGGATTTACATTGGTTACGGGCATTCCCAGCCTTGATTTTGGGAGTTCCACAACTATGGACAACACATTTGTACCCGCAAAAGAATCGTTGCCCGGATCTGTAAAACCACTGGTCGCATTTCCAGACATGATTAGATCGAACTGATTCTTGTCAAAAAAGAAAGGGTCCTCTCTTGGACCCGCAAAAAACTTCATTCCAGTTTCTTCGGTAATATGAACTTCCTCTTTGGTTGATATCTTTACTTTATGCATCACCGAAGTGTTGATTATACTTTCCAAACCCGCTTCCGATGTTTGAAAAGGCCCAAAAAAGTACATGCTATCGCGTCTTTTAATTGCTTGAATCAACACATCCTCTTTAAGATCGTTGTTAAGGTCGATATTGAATTCCATCAAAATTTGTTCGTCAAATTCGGCTTGTTCGGTAGGATTTCCTGGGGGGATCAATCCTTGCAAGTTCATGATCAAGACCAAATTATCCGGGTTGGAAGCCTGAAAAGCATAAAAACTGGAAATGTCTGCTTTGGTTCCCTGCATAGATGGTGCGTCATTATGGTCGCCGGCCATCAAAATGACAGCAAGAAAGACTAAAGTCCCAAGGGAAATCATTCTAAAAAATTTAGATTTTATCATGGTTGGATTTTATTAATTATTTTTGGCAAAGTGTTCGTGCTTAAAAGTACGGATATGAATTAAATAGAAGCACATAAGCTTAGCTTTATTGCGGTAAAAATAATCATTCTTTAAGAGATGAACCCATCAGCACCTGACTGGATTTTAAAATTTTTCAATCTTTTTAACAGAGAGGAATTGGTGGAACGTTATGAAAATGACAGGGAATTCTATAACGCCTTAAGGAAATCAGGTTTTATTTATGGGATCTCAGTTTCCATGTTGACTGGCCAGAACCCGGGAACTTTAAAAATGACCCGGAACGAAATGACCAAAGTAAATTTGTTCCATGCTCTTATCTATCATTTTTTCAAACAGAATGGCGAAGCTTCGGACCAAGAGGCCATTCAAAATATTCTCGTTTTCTATAAGGAGTTGGAAAAAGGAAAAACGGGATTTTTTCATAAATTTTCCCTTTCGCATAGTGCGGCCCACAGTTTGGAGCATATTCTCTCGGCCCGATTGCAAGAGGCAAATACATTGATAAAGAAAAACTCCCTCTCGCTTTTGACCCATGCTCTCATGTTTTTGGATGTTTTGGCATATCGACACTGGCTCAATGATCCTAAAATTACTAAAAAAGTATACCGGGAACTTGAGAAAGGAGTGCTGAACTACTGTTTTTTTACGTTGAAATCAAAACAGAAGAAATCAAAATATGATCAATTGCTGATCGAGCTGTATGAATCGGGCAATGATTACGTTTTGGATGAAAAAGCAGATGGCGGCCCAGCGTTTCTCCATAAATTGAAATATCTCGGCACCGCGGATGAATTGGAAAGAAAATACATATTGGATATGTGTTCCCTGACTATATGGGAAGATTTCAAATTAGATCAAACTGAATACGAATACTTGTTGCAGATTATCGATATTCTTGATTTTCAGGAGAACGAGCTGGCTGAAAGTTTGGACGAGTTGCGTGATTTTTCGCAACAGTATACCAATAAAATTGTGCTCTTCGAGTATTCCAGCCGAGTTAAACAGTTTTATAAACAATCTGCCTCCACAGTGAAATTGTTGATAATCCGCAACAAGGACAGACTGATCCGAGAATTGGCAGAAAGTGGAGAATTGGTCATGCTTTTGGGTCATTCTACCCTTCGTGATTTATCTTCGGAAGAGAAAACAAAGGTTAAAAGTCAGCTTTTGGATATTTGCAAAACCATTCCCAGCCTTACCATTTTTCTCTTGCCGGGTGGAAGCGTGCTTATGCCGTTATTGGTCAAATTTATTCCCAGGCTTTTACCGTCGGCTTTTCAGGATAACAGGATACATCCTCCAAAAAAATAGGAGTTTCAATGGATTCCCTATTTCTTTTGAATCGGATCATTACTCAAGCCACAGCTTAAAATCCCTTACCCGCTCTCTCGCTACAATTACTTCTTGGTCTTTATAACTCTTCAATTTTAACTGCAACCGGGAATTCGTATATGAAATTATATCCTTGATGGAATTGATGTTGACGTAAAACTTTCTGCTGATTCTGAAAAAATCCTCTGGGGAAAGTGCGGTTTCCAATTGTTCCAAAGTGGTTTCCAACAGATAATTCCGACCGTCCACGGTATGGGCATAAGTGCCTTTGTTTTCAGAATAGAAACACTCAATTTCATCTACCGGAATCATTTTGATATGTTGACCTATTCTTGTGGTAAATCTTTTTTTGTACTCCTGCCCAACCGGGTTTACCAGCAATTTTTTAATATCCTCAAAATCAAACTGCACATTTTGTGGCGTAGGTTTAAAAGTTTGGTATTTCCTTACTGCAAGTTTGAGCTCTTCCTCATCAATGGGTTTCAGTAAATAATCAATGCTGTTCAACTTGAATGCTTGAAGGGCATAGTCATCAAAGGCAGTGGTAAAAATTATGGCACTGGTAATTTTCACGGAATCAAAAATCTCAAAGGACAGTCCGTCACTCAATTGAATGTCCAGAAATATAAGGTCCGGATGCGGATTCTTTTGGAACCATTGCACAGACTCCTCTACACTGTGCAACATGCATTTCACCTTAACCTGCTGTTTTTCGAGCATTCTTTTTAAATGTCGGGCAGAAGGTTTTTCATCTTCGATGATAATTGTATCCATCAAGTTTCTGGTTATATTTCGGTTAGTTTCAATTCCTAGAATTTCTCTTGCTCCAGAAACTGTTTAATCTTTCTTTCTTCCCAACGACTCAAAAAATTATTTCTAAAATATAGTTTAAAGATCACATAAACCGCGTGGCTCACCAATCCAATTCCCCAAAAGAATGTAGTAATATAAATCTCCCAGTGTGCGAAACGGACATCACCCTGCCCAAAAACTTTTGCCGAAACAAGAATAATTGCGGTATTGATCACCAAAAAAACCGCTAAATGACCGTAAAATTGTTTGAGGACTTCCACTTTTTTCTTTGCCCTTAGATAATTTAGACTTTTCATTGTTTCCATGTTTCTTTGATTTTAATGGTTTGTGTTTCGCCTTTCCTCTTCTTCCATGAACTCTCTCATTTTTTTATTTTCCCATTCCTTTCCGAAAAAAGGAAACCAATTAAAGGCTTTTCTGGCTTGGAACAACAATCCAATTCCCCATCCAAAGGCCGCCCATAAAAACCAAGGATGTCTAAATCCATTTACGTAATAATTTAGAACCGCAAGCGCCGTAATAAAAACGACAAACGATACTAAACTGGTGTAAAAACTTTTTATTTCCGCAACGCGGCGCTTCGCTCTTAGATATTTATTTTCTTTTTCGTTGAGTTCCATAATAGTAAGTTTAAATTCGATTATAAAAATAGAAACGACAAAATTAAATGAAGCACAAAAACTTCCAAACTGTCGGATTTATCGGATATACTGTGACTAATCCTTCTTCATCAATTCACGGATTTTACGCTCTTCCCACTTTTTCCCAAAGAAAGGATTGTAATTAAAAGTCTCCGCGGCATGGCTGGCCACACCAAATCCCCATCCAAAAATAGGAAAGAGTGCCCAAGGAAATCCTGTTCCGGAAATTAAATTTAAATAGATAAAAACCGGAATAAAAAGAAGATAGATTCCAAAATGGATATAAAATACCTTGAGTTCATCCACATGTTTCTTAGCCAGTTTGTATCTTTTTTCTGAAATGTAAGTTTCTTGTGGATTCATGATTTTCAAGTTTTCGCCCAAAATAGGTATGGAAACACTGAATTCCTTTCGATTTTGTTGAATGAGCACGGAACGATCCGTGAGGAATCTATAACGATCTTGAATGTTTTTCAGCCCCACGCCCGTGCTTTGCTTTAAAACCTGTTTCGGTTGGTAATTATTCGTAATTGTTAGCCTTCCATCGATTTCAGATATTTCTATGTGCAATTTTTTATTCTGGGTGACTTGATTATGTTTAACCGCATTTTCAAGTAGCAATTGAAGCGAAAGGGGCACCACTTGTGCCTGAGGATTTTGTAGTTGTTGTGGAATTGTGTAAACAATACTATCCTCAAAACGAACGCTTAAAAGAGACATATAAAGTTCAGCGAATTTCATCTCTTCCTCAAGGGAAACCAACTCTTTGTTTTTCTGCTCCAACACATACCGATATACCTTTGAAAGGGAAGTTGTAAACCGGGCAGCAGCCTCTGGATTTTCGGTTATCAGACTTGTCAAAACATTTAAGCTGTTGAAAAGGAAGTGTGGATCCAACTGGTTTTTAAGCGCATCAAACTTTGCGGAAGCGGTGCCGGCAATGATCTTTTGTTCCTTTACTTGCTTTTCCTGTTTATTCTGGTAATAATATACGGTGTAAAAAATAGCTGTGACCACAATCGAAATAAGGAAACTGATATAAAAATGGGAGAACTGCACATGATCAAAAAAGTCATTCAAGGTCCTTCCCTTTACTACGGTTTCCAGAAAAGCCCGAATGAGGAAAAGAACCAAGGCCGTGAGCAGAACGCCGCCGAAAATACCTTTCGCCAAGTTTTTCGCCTTAAATACCTGATTGGGAAACCATTTCAGCAAAAGGTCGAAATAATAGGCATTGACCATATAAAGGGTCACGGTATATAGTTGGGAAAAAGAAAAAAACAGCAACAGTTCCCGAACATTTGAAAACCCATGGCCATAGACATACTCCAGAATCCCAAATAGAATGAAGATGGCTATCCCCACCAAAAATGCTGTAATCAAATGTTTTACTATGCCCATTTTTTTCTTATTGACAGTTTTCCTCAAGTACTTGCTTGGCCCGCTCCAGACCATAAGAAGGATGGAATTCACCTGCTGGTTTAAAAGATCCGAAAAGCTCGATTGCGCGGCGGACATCCTTACAATACGGATCCAACGGTTGTCCAAAATATTTCGCACCTCCCATATCCCATTCGGCTTTGGCCAAAATCATCCGGGGATTGTCCGGGGAAAGAGCCAGTGCTTTGTTGTAAAGTCCAGATGCTTTTTCTGAATACAGCATTCCATATTGCCGTCCGTCAAACACGATCCACGCCGTATATAATTGTGCCTGTAGCACCAGCAGATCGGGATTGTCTTTTGAAATGGCGGTGGCATCATTGATAAAATCCTGGGCTTTTTTAAGCTGTGCGGAGAGTTTTTCCTTGTCTTTCTCGGTAAAACTATTTATTACATTTATTTGCGCTACATAATAAGGAGGCAGCCAGTTATCGGGTTCGGCATTTGCGATTCGCTCGAACAGATTAGCCGCTTCCCAAGGTTTGTCCGCTCCCCACAATTTGAAGGCTTGCCGCATTCCCATCTCGTATTTTGAAGATGATTCTTTTTTTTCAGAATCTAATGTTGTTTGTCCCTGCATTGCTGAAATAGCAAAAAACAGGCTCAGATAAATTAGTGCGTGTTGCATTTTTTTTGATTTTAATATTGATTAATGATTGGTTTTGTAGTTCAAATTTCGTTTAAAAATTCAAAGTATTTCAATTGAAGACCCTCAACTGTTGAAAATTCTGGTTGAATCGTTATTTTTTATAAAAGGGGCTTTTCCCTTGCCCTTACAATTTTAGAGATTATCCAATTGATTCTCACTGCCGTCATCGCTGATGGTCCAGAAAAAACCTACCATAAAGAATTGATCTGCCGCCGGCCGAAGTTCCCTTCTGGAATAAACTCCGTTCGCATTGGGAGTATTTGCATATTGATACCCATTGACGTTTTTGAAAGCAAAAACATTGGTAGCTGCAACATACAGGATTTTTTGGGCAGAAATCAAATAAGCCCAGTTCAAACTTATGTTATTGTTGCTTTTTGTTTTATTCTGAAGCAAACCTGACAAATTAAAATCTGTGTATGGTCGGCCGCTTGCGAACTGATAACTAAACCCAACCTGGCTTCTCCAATCCTCGATCCAATATTTTCCAACTACCGAGATATTATGCTTGTTCACAAAAGATGGAGTGGCTTCGATTGGATAGTGCTTATATTTCCGTTTCGTGTCCAAATAAGAATAACTTATCCAATAATCTGTGTTTTTAATACTTTCATTATCGCGCCAAAACAGATCAAGGCCTTGGGCATATCCCTTGCCATTATTTGAAAAATAGGTATTTGCATTTGGAATGGGATCATTGTAGACAATAAGTTTATTGTAATCCTTCCGATATATTTCGGCCCGAAAAATACGGTTGTTGGCCGCGTATTGATAATTCAAGATATAATGCTGGGCGTGCTGGGCATCCAACTGATCGTTGAATTTGAGGATTTCATTTTCCGCTTGCTGGAAAAAATCACCATAGGCAACTGAAATTTGACTGTTCCGCCCGGTTTTGTATGCAAGGGAAGTCCGTGGGGAAATTGTGAATTCTCTTGAAATCTGACTGTACTCTCCGCGAACACCAAGTTTTAAAGCCAAGTTTCGTGAAAAAACAATATCAGCCTCGGTAAAAGCAGCTAAGATATCATTGTTGAATCCAAGTCGGGCATTCAACAAAGGTTCCTCGTAGGATTCATCAAAATCGGTCATAAACTGTTCCGCGCCAAAATTAATCCTCAAGCGGTTGTTGAAACGTTTTTGGAGTTTCACTTTGAGATGGCCGGAGTTTTGAACATCTTTAATATCTGCGGCCCCAATCCCAATTTTTGTTTTCGCATACGTATAACTTCCCCCGGCAAAAACGCTCCATCCTTTTTCAAGAATTTCACTAAAACTAATGTTGGAATAAAAATTCTGGTCGTTCAATTTAAAGCGAACTCCATGCGGAAAATTTATGTCTTCCTGTGTCAACTCAAAATTGGAATTGTCAAAAGCACCATAGACCTTCAGCAATCCCTCTCCGATTTGCTGACGGAAAACTGCTTCCCCTGAAGTAGTTTCAAAAGGTTTTTTCCAATCATTTCTATCGGAAAAAACTGCGGTATAGGGCGCAAGGTTGATATAGGAAGCGTTCACGCTCAAAGAACTTTTTCCCCAAATTTTAGTGTGTCCCAATCCTGGTCCAACGCTCATTATTGCGATATCCGTTTTATTCTGTGTCGGTTCATCAATGGTATTCAATAAGAGAACGGATGACAATGCCTGTCCGTATTCCGCTGAATATCCACCGGTTGAAAACGTGATCCCATCAAACAAAAACGGGCTGTATCTCCCGCGGGTTGGGGCGTTGTTGGTCGTTGGGGAATAGGGCGTAAAAACCCGGATCCCGTCGATAAAAATCTGGGTTTCCCCTGCTTCGCCTCCCCTTACAAAAAGTCGTCCATCTTCCGCAACGGTAGTAGTTCCTGGCAATGTTTGCAGCGCGCCGACAAAATCACCCATAGCGCTGGCGGTCGTAACGATATCCAAAGGTTTTAAAACTGAAATCTTGCTGTTGTCTCCCGCGGAAAATGTTCCTGCGGAAAGGGTTACGGTCTCCAAGGAATTCACATCCTCCCGAAGTTTGATCGTTAAGTTTTTCATTTCTGAAACCTTCATAGTGAGTTTAAATGGTTCATAAGAAACGTAGGAAACTGTCAATGTTTGATGGCCCGTTACTTCGGTTTCAAAAAAGAAATTGCCTGAATCATCTGAACTGGCGCCATCATAGGTGCCATCCAAAAAAATATTTGCTCCTGTCAAAGGCATCCCTTTTGGATCAGTAATAGTACCAGTAATTAAGGTTTGTGAAAAAACTAAGTAGGGTAAAAAGCCCAATAAAAAAGTAAAGATTGATAATTTCATTTTTTGTGATGTTGATTTCCAGTTCAAAAATGAAACAATGTATAGCCTTTTCGAAAAAAACCAAACCGAATTGTATAATAGTATGGATAAAATGTTCTCTTGGAACCATTAGAGCCATCAATTGTGTTGTTGTGGATTTGGGATCTGGGATCCCAGAACGAATTACAGAATTAACGTTTTGTTAATTTTATGTTTTACCTGAAACTAGGATGATACTAGAGTTTTAGCAGGGAAACACTAGCTTAAAGGTAGTATAAGAGAAGCTTGAAACTACCATGAACCATACATGGTGAACCTTGGTTTTGACTGCCCTAAAATACCTATATGACCTGTTCTATATTGACTTTACAGGTTAAAGAAGAACAATACTGGTTGAAGATTTTTTAATTATTTTCGA
>CAZMDY010000031.1:0-7382 GCA_964565295.1 uncultured Aequorivita sp.
GAATTGGAAAACATGCTGGCCCATAACAAGTTTGGTAAAGCCAGTTCCAAAGTTGTCATTGAAGAATTCCTCGATGGAATTGAGCTCAGCGTTTTTGTGCTGACCGATGGGATAAACTACAAAATCCTCCCCACTGCCAAGGATTACAAGCGTATAGGAGAAGGCGACACAGGTTTGAACACAGGCGGAATGGGCGCAATTTCCCCTGTGCCCTTTGCGGATAAAGATTTGATGGCCAAAATTGAGGAGCGAATTGTTAAACCAACCATAAAGGGTATTGTAGAGGAAGGCATTGATTATAAGGGATTTGTGTTTTTAGGATTGATAAAAGTAGGAGAGGAACCCTTCGTGATCGAATACAATGTAAGAATGGGCGATCCGGAAACTGAAGTGGTTCTACCTCGTATAAAATCAGATTTTGTGGAATTGTTGGAAGCTACCTACAGACAAAATCTACACAATACCGAAATTGAAATTGATGAAAGGGCCGCAGCCACAATTATGTTGGTGTCGGGCGGATATCCTGAAGATTATGAAAAAAGAAAAGAAATTCTGGGTTTGGAAAGCATTAAGGATTCTTTGGTGTTCCATGCTGGAACAATTTCAGAAAACGGTAAAATCCTTACGAATGGCGGACGAGTATTGGCGATAACGTCTTTAAGCAAAAATTTCAGGGATGCACTGAAAACATCCTATAAAACCATCGAAAATCTGTCTTTTGATAAAATGCACTATCGAAAGGACATCGGTTATGACCTATGATTTCTTGGAGAAGTGGTGTAAAGCCTTTGGTCTTTAATCAGATGGTTTCGTCGTAAGAATAAGTACTTTCTTCGTTCTCATCAAATTTCTTCAATTGGAGCAACCAATAAACAAAAAAGAAAGCTCCTATTAAAAGAAAAATCCAAGAAAATAGATTGGCCAACCACCAACTGTCCAGCTCCAAATTTCGCAATGCGTCGTATGGGAGAAAAAGCACATCTTCAAAAATGGAAGCAATTCCTTCCCAAAAACCTTTCCAAGTCATATCTTTAAACTTTAGAAAGCAAAAGTATAAAAATACCCCTATGTTAACAAGCTTTTTTGGAAATTCTAAGCCTGTGCATTTTTTGGTTCTCGGAGGATTTCTTTCGCTTTGTTTTCTTTGGACTGTTTTTTTAGATAGTAATGGGCCTCAGGGCTCTATTCTTATTTTTTCCCATATCGTGGTCCTTGTAGCCACAGTACTCAGTATTATTGTCCTTGATTTTATAGTCAGTAAAAATCAACTTACACGTAGAAACTCTTTTACCATTTTCTTTTATACTTGCTTTTTGGCTATGATGTCAGGTGTTTTTCTTCAGCCTGAAATGCTTTGGGCCAATTTTTTTTTACTGTTGGCCCTTCGAAGGATTGTCAGTTTGCGAAAGGAAATTAATTCTGAAAAAAAAATTCTTGATGCCGCTGTTTGGATTACGGTCGCATCGCTGTTTTATTTTTGGAGTCTATTATACTTTTTTCCACTGCTCATCGCTATGGTCCTTAAACCCAATCTTACTTTTAAACGATTGCTTATTCCGCTGGTCGGATTCTTTGCCGTTATTATTATCAATATTGCTTTTCAGATTATAAGGAAGGGATCATTCCATTGGCTTTGGGACTGGTTTGAGCCCATAGATTTTACTTTGTCAGTTCATTATTCGCCACCTTCCCTGGTCGCCGCTTCTATTATACTGGCTCTCATCATATTGTCCCTAACCAATATGTTTCGAAAATTCAATACAGCTTCGTTGAAAGATAAATCCGATTCGATGATGTTTTTAATAATTATTGCTATTTCTTTTGCGCTATCGTTGAGCGGCAATGAAAACAACGGTACGGAAATGGTGTTTTTGTTCGCCCCAACAGCTATTCTATGCGCCAATTTTTTAGAAGAAGGCGGAAAACGCAGCACATTGGGCAGGAAAGAATCCCGCTTCAAGGAAATATTGCTATGGACCGTGATGTTATCGGCAATTGTAATTTTGGTAATATCGTTATGAATTTCTCCGAACTCGAAAATATGGAAATAGAACTGAAAAAGCGGTGCCAATATCCGTATAAATGGTATCGGAAGCAAAATGATCAATGGGATAGGTACAGTAAGTTTATTTATAAAATAAACAGTTGGGAAACGTTGGTTGATCGTATTGCGACTGTTGTGGATGAGGAAAACATAGATGGGCAACAATTCTTCCAGTATGCCTCAATTAGATGGTTTAATTTCTGGAGCGCAAAAGCGGTAGAAGGTATTTTTGCCAAAAATGATTACATTGAACCGGTAGCAGATGAATATGACAATGAGAAGGATTTTTACCTGTTTCAAATACCTTTTGACCATAAGACCTCTGTTTTTCCCTTACAGTTCCAAAAAAGTTTTGATTATGCGCAAAATCATAAAAAAGAATTGATTGAATGGCTCTACCGAAATCAAAGCTCCCAGCAGCGTCATCATTTGAAAAACCGCCTTTTTATAGTGGTCCATAATAAAAATGGGGAACATTGGAAGTTGAAAGCTGAACTTTCCATGATACAGAAAATAATTATGGAGTATTTATCGTCTTTTGATCCCAAACAGCTCTATCCAATTGAGTTTTCCAATGGGCAACGAGCCTTAAGCGATGTGATTTGGGTTTCAAAATGAAAAATGAACCGGAGTTTTTCAACTGATTTTTCAAAGGAAACAAAAAACCACCGAAATTTCGGTGGTTCGAGTTGGAGACTTTGAATTTCCAGTGGAGAATATCGGAGTCGAACCGATGACCTCTTGCATGCCATGCAAGCGCTCTAGCCAGCTGAGCTAATCCCCCAGTAAAGATATTGAGGCTTCCAAAAAGCAGCCTGAATTTGGATGGCAAAAATAATGATTTTTTTTGAACTTAGGCTGTTTTTAAAAAATCAATTGTTTTGTCCACTACAATTTTTAAATCCTGTGGCAATTGTTTTTTATCCCAAGGATGTCCGGCGCCAAAAACGTGGTCTGATTTTGGGATGATCTCCAGTTTGCTTTCAGGATTCCAATGATGAAGATTTTTTGCCTCATCGATTGATACCGTGGTGTCATCAGAGCCGTGAACGATCAGTTGTGGAACGTTCAGTTTTTTTACTGCGCGTTTTATAGTGAAGCGGACTTCATTTGCTTTAAAATCTTCATAAAATTGGAAATTATGTGGCAATTTCTGTTTTGTACGGGTATTTTCAATAAAAGTTATCCCAGTCTTTTTCCACTGTTCAAATTCAGGAGTATTTTCTTGAAACCTTGATTTAAAATCACTCACACCTGCCCAAGTTGCAACTTTTTCAATCCGTGGGTCTTCGGCAGTTTTAATCAAAACTGTACCGCCGCCCCTACTGTGTCCAATCAGTGCGATTGAGGATATATTTTGTTGTAGATTTTCATTTCCGTTTTCTATATTGTCCAAGACTTGACCCAAATCTCGAAGTTCGATGCTAAAATTGTTTTCTGCAAACGCTTCCAAATCGGGAAAGTCGATAGGTTGCTCCACGGTTCCTCCATTGTGGGAAAAGTTGAATTTTAGAAAGCAAAATCCGGCTTCTGCAAATTGTTTCGCAACCAATTCCCAAGGTCCCCAATCTTTAAATCCTTTATATCCATGACAAAATATTACCATTGGGAGCGGCTTTTCAGATTCTATATAATATAGGTCATATAAAATCGGCCTTTCCTGTTCGGTCTCTAAAATTAAGTTCTGCTTGATTATCATTGTTCAATTATTTTTTCGATAAATGGAATGTCTGGATTACAAATTTCCAAAATTAGGGTTTTGAGCTCTGTTAGAAATAGTTCGAGGGTTTCCGGCGTGATTTCATAGTTCTGCGAATATCTTTTTTCTGTTTTTGTGGCAAACCGTAGGAAGCCATTGTTTATATTTTTAAAAGAAATAATCCCAGCGGAAACGTTGTCTACTGGAATTTTCTGAGAGATCATTGCAGTATAGGCAAGCACTTGAAAAGCCTTGCTGAACTTATAATCTTGTGAAAGACTTTCCCACTCGGTTATTTCCAAATCTTTTTGTTCCACTTTTCCCGTTTTGTAATCAATTATACGCAAATTCCCATTAAACCGATCCACACGGTCCACAATTCCTCTTATATTCACTTTAAAATCCAATTCAGGAATGGGAATATTCAACAAAAGTTTGGTTTCTATCTTTTCAATCTTTATTTCATTGCCGGCATTTATTTCTGATATTTCCAGATTAAGGAAGTTGTGTATATATCTTTTGGCAACCTCAAAAACAATCCTGTTTTTCCCATAGGTGAAGGTGCCTCCGCGGAAAGTTTTTTGAAATTGTTTTGTTACTTCCTCATTGATATTTTGCTTCATGGCTTCCAAATTTCCTGTTTTCAGAATATGGCCTTCAAAGGGTTTGTAAAAAACTTCCATAGTGTCGTGGACAATTGTTCCCAATGTATTCGCCGCAACGTTTTCTTCGATTTCCTCAAACTCCTGTAATCTAAGCACTTTTTGAAAATAGAATTCAAGGGGGTTTCTGATATAGGATGTAAGGGCAGAAGGTGAAAATCCTTTGCCTGAAATTTCCCTCAATCTTTCCATTATTTCCAAAGTTTTGGATATTTCCTTTGGTCTGTCATTGGTGATATTAACTGTTGGGGATAGTACAATTTTTTCAAAAGTGTGATTGGGGTGACCTTCAGTTTCCAATTGGGTGATGAAACGGCTTTTCTCACCCGAATTTAGTCCTTCGGAAAAAGAATTGTATAGAAGTGTAACGGTTTTGGCGCGCTGTAGCATCCGGTAGAAATGATAGGTATAGATCGCATCTTTTTCATGATAAAGTGGAAGTTGGAACTGCTGTTTTAAGTCAAAAGTTATAAAAGAATTGTTGGATTTCCCCGAAGGGAATACCCCCTCATTTACTGAAGTGATAATTAGATGTTCAAAATCGAGAAGGCGCGTTTCCAGAACTCCCATAATCTGTGGGCCATTGTAAGCGTCCCCTTCAAAATCCAAGGTCATTGAACTGGTCAATTCCGTAAATAGATTGAGAACGGTTTTCACTGATTCCAAGTATGGATATTTTTCCGAAAGAGCTCTAATGCTTTTAAATACCTCCATTAATTTGTGGATTACCAAACGCTCTATTTGGGATGAATTGGTTTTTTGGTCGAGTTGGTCAAGGAGTTGTAAACTGGAATCCAATGCCAAATTTCCGTCGTTGCTCCAATTTTTAAAGAGTAATTGAAGAGCGTTTTTATCTCTGTCGTTTGAACTGCCCGGAAGAGTTTCGGGACTAATGTGGGTAATATTTCTCAAGTTCAGATCGGCACATATTTCTGTTGCGCTGTGGACCAATTGGACTCCAGTGGGGTGGTTTAAGATAGCAAAGACATCCTTGTAATAAATTGTCTCTAGTGAACGAAGCTGTAAATTGAACAAGAGCTCAAAAAATATTGTGGCCGGGAAATTGTTCAGTGGCACTCCCATGGTCACGTTTATTTTTTCGACATTTTTAGGGAGTGAAGTAAGAACGGGCAGCAATAAATTTTCGTTCCCAAGCACAATTGCGGTTTTTTGCAACTCTTCGTTGGAAAAATTGGCAAGTGTTTCGCCCACGTATTTTGCCTGCCCAATATCTTTCTGGACTTCCACTATTTTAAATTGTTTTTCGCCCAAAAAGTATGAAGGGAATTTGGGCTTTTCATTTTTTGTATAATGGTCCCAGTTGTTTAAATACTTCCTGATAAAAAGTGAACTGCTGTGATTTTTGTCTTCATAGAAGTGTTGATCACAATCCCAATGGATTTCTGCGTTTCCGTAGGAAAGAAGTGTTTGGACAATTTTTTGTTCCGCCATATTCAGGGCATTAAACCCTATAAAAACGAAATGATCCTCTTTTTTCGTCAGGGCATAATCCGAAATATTGTTGGCTGCCTCTCGATACACCATGCCTTGGTATCCGAGTTTTTCCTTGATTAGAAGATTCCATAGGTTCCAGTACATTTCTGGAAGTCCTTTCCAGAACTGTAGATAGTTCGACACTAATTGCGAATTCTCTTTCTCCACTCCCCATCTTTCAAGCGTTTTTATATCGGCCAAATAGGTAAAGAAATTGTCTGGGGAAATGAGGTATCTATCTATTTCATTGAAATCATTTAAAATGGTAAGTGCCCAAGTCGAAAAACTGTCAAAGGGCTCCTTTTCCCTGATTGATTTTGTAGCTAAATATGCTGTATATGCCTTAAACAACAATTCGGTTGAGTCAATTATATTGAGATCGGCGATTTCCTCGATAAGCTCTTCAATACTGAGGATTCTTGGTGCAAACTGTGTGTTTTGGTTATTGTTTTTTAATTCGTGCATTAAAAAACGCCCTGCTCTTTTACTGGGTAATATCAATGTGCTTTTTGAAAAGTCCGGTCGGTTTTTTCTGATAGCAGCCAATGTGTCTTGAAGAAATGTTGTCATAGGCTAAAAATAAGAAACGCCCCCGGATTTCGGAGGCGTTTCTAACTATATGTTAATCATACAACTTTATATGTCCAAATTACTTTTTTAGGGAAATCTCAACACGTCTGTTCTGTTGTCTTCCAGCCGCAGTGTTGTTGGTTGCGATTGGACGGGCAGGACCGTATCCTTCAGAAGTCAGTCTGTTCGCATCCATGCCTATCGATACCAAATAGTCTTTGACCGATGCAGCTCTTTCTTTAGAAAGTCTTTCGTTCAATTGTAGGCTTCCTGAACTATCAGTATGTCCTTCGATTTCGAAATTCGCATTTGGATATTCTTTCATTATATCAACGATACTTTGAAGAACCGCATACGACTCTTGGCGGATTGTTGCTTTACCAAGGTCAAACAAGATAGTTTTGGAGTACTCGTTCAATTGCTTGATAATTTCCACGGTAACTTCTGGGCAACCATTGTTTGCAACTGTTCCAGGAACATCTGGACATTGGTCATCTTTATCAAGAACGCCATCGCCATCTCTATCTGGCCAAGGGCAACCATTGTTTTCTGCTGGTCCAGCTTCGTTTGGACATCTATCCAAATGGTCTGGAATTCCGTCGCCATCAGTATCAGGGCAGCCATTGAATTCAGCTAAGCCTGCAACTGTTGGGCACTCGTCAAGATGATCTGGGATTCCGTCACCATCGGTATCAGGGCAACCGTTGAATTCTGCCAAACCTGGTACATCTGGACAGTCGTCAAGATGATCTGGGATTCCGTCACCATCTGTGTCAGGACAACCATTGAATTCGGCTAAACCTGGAGTTTCGGGGCATTCATCGTCTTGGTCATAGATTCCATCGCCATCAGTGTCAACTCCACCAAACTGGAACACTATTCCCGCTGAATGTTGGAAGTGACTTGCTCCGTA
>CAZMDY010000031.1:7482-16135 GCA_964565295.1 uncultured Aequorivita sp.
CTCCACCAAACTGGAACACTATTCCCGCTGAATGTTGGAAGTGACTTGCTCCGTATTCGTCTTCAAATGCGTGCTTATAAGTTGATTGAAGGTTCAGCGCCAAGAAATCATTGAACCAGAATTTTATTCCCACCAAAGCATTTCCAGTACCGAAACCTTTGTCGTCAACCCAAGTATATCCCCCACCAATACCGATAGATGGGTCAAACCAAGAGCTGTTAAGAGCGTTTTTGAAGCTGTATTTAATTTCTCCATCCGCACCATAATAGCTTAAATCATTAGCTTCGCTGCCGCCGATCTTGTCTATTTTGTTGATTGAACCTGCTGCTGTAAATACAAATCCACTGCCGATATATCGGCTAATAGCGAGTCTTGAAACTGAGGGAAGGATGTTCCAATGATCGTTGGCATTAAAAAATTGATCAAACATTTCACCTCTCAGTGCTGGATCAAAGCGTCCTTTATCACTAGTGCCAACTGGATAAAAGTCAACTGCGTTGGCTCCAACTTCAATGGCCCAAGGATGATTCTCGTCTTGTGCATTCGCTACACCCATCCCCATAATAAAGACGGCAGCGACTAATAATTTGAAAAGATGTTTCATATTCGATTGTTTAATTTTTAGTGTTAATTACGAGCAAAAGTAAGTTGTTAAAATGTATATACAAAAGCAAATCTAATAAAATTTTCCCAATGTCGCGGTTTTTAGGATGCAAATGCCACAAATCATGCATTGATTACATTGAGTTTTTTTCCTACCCTTCTAAATGCTCCAATTGCTTTATCCAGATGTTCAATAGTATGGGCCGCTGAAAGTTGGACCCTGATCCTGGCTTTACCTTTTGGCACCACGGGGAAGAAAAATCCTATAACATAGATGCCTTCCTCAAGTAACATATCAGCCATTTGTTGTGAGAGTTTAGCATCATACAACATAACCGGCACAATCGCCGAATTCCCATCAATGATGTCGAAACCGGCCTCTTTCAATCCTTTTTTGAAATATGCGGTGTTTTCTGCCAATTTTTCGCTTAAAGAATTGTCCTTTTCCAAAATTTCAAAAACCTTCAATGAAGCTCCAACAATTGTAGGCGCAAGAGAGTTGGAAAAAAGATAGGGACGTGAGCGTTGGCGTAACAGTTCGATAATTTCTTTCTTGCCAGTAGTGTAGCCGCCCATCGCTCCTCCCAGGGCTTTGCCCAAAGTCCCTGTAATAATGTCCACCCTGTCCATAACGTTTTTTTCTTCAACGGTTCCTTTGCCATTTTCACCAATAAAACCAGTTGCGTGGCAGTCATCTACCATCACCATAGCGTCGTATTTGTCGGCGAGGTCACAGATTTTGTCAAGGGGAGCCATAAGTCCGTCCATGGAAAAAACACCATCGGTAACGATCAATTTAAATCTACTTCCTTTTTCGTTGGCGGCGATAAGTTGTTTTTCTAAATCGTCCATGTTACTGTTCTCATATCGATAGCGGGCAGCTTTGCATAGTCGTACACCGTCAATGATGGAGGCGTGGTTGAGTGAGTCAGAAATAATGGCGTCCTCTGCTCCCAATAATGGTTCAAAAACTCCACCGTTGGCGTCAAAACAAGCGGCATAGAGAAGGGTGTCGTCAGTTCCATAGAAATCGGCTATTTTCTGCTCAAGTTCCTTGTGGATATCTTGGGTGCCACAAATAAACCGGACGGAAGACATTCCAAAACCGTGAGAATCCAAGGCATCTTTTGCCGCTTGAACCACCTCGGGATGTGAAGATAAACCCAAATAGTTGTTAGCACAAAAATTGATCACCTCTTGGCCTGTTGATATTGTGATAACAGCACCTTGTGGTGAAGTGATTATACGTTCTTTTTTATAGAGGCCATCATTTTTTATTCCTTCAAGTTCTTTTTGTAAGTGGTCTTTGATTTTTCCGTACATTTTCCTGGATTTTTATAAGATGATTATAAACTTCAAATTTAATCTTTATTTCTGAAACAATTCTGAAAGATGGGCAGGTATAATATTGAGAGGCCCATAATCCACTGGCTTTTAGGAAGGATTGTAGTTAAAGCTGCTTAAGATCGGAAATTGGGATCCATCCTTCTTTTCCGTCGGCAAGGGAAATATGGCACCAGTTTCCGTCTTGCTCGATTATTTTCACCTTTGTTCCTTCATGAAGAACAAAAATAGAATTGCTCCCCATGGATGGTTCTGATTTTACTTCAATTTCATCGCTAAATATTATTGCGGGCTGGTGATTTAAAGAGTCGTCATAGGTTAAAAAAGAGAAGGTCAATGCTACAGCCATTAAAAAGATAGATGTTAAGGAGAAAGCAAAAAACACTCTTTTGCGCATTTCTGAATAGGAAAAGTAATACAACAGAAACAAAGTGACAAAGAGAATAGAAAAGACGACTGATAGAATGGCCCAGCCATTAAAAGTAAACTTGTTGGCCACTGAGCTATACCATTTCGAAAAAACAGATTTTGGCAATGGCTCAATCAAATCGATCCTGGCGTTTTCAGCAAAGGCGAGGTTGGTTTTTATGTCGGCATCGTTTGGCGCTAATTGCAGTGCTTTTTCGTAATAATAAATACTTGGTCCTATTTCGTTCAATTTGAACTGTGCATTTCCCAGATTAAAGTAGAGTTCCGCTGAAGTCTGGCCATTCTCCAGGATTTGTTTCCAAGAATTAACTGCTTCTTGATACTTGCCATTTTTGTAAAGTTCCTTCCCCCGTTCAAAAAGTTCCTCGTTCTGGGAAAATGTTGAAAATGAAATAAAGATCAATAATAAAGTGAGGACTTTTTTCGTGAATAATTTCAATATTGTGCTTTTGTGTCCAGTTTCCATTATTTTAGATTCAACCTTCATAATTAAACAATCTGTTTGTCTATTTCAGAAATCACCATTACCGATTTTTGATAATCCTGTTCCACGGAAGTCTGTGATGAAGATGCATATCTGGCAAATTCACAACTTTTTATCAGGTCGATAAAATTCTCGACTGTTTGACCATCTACTTTTCTATCCAACAACATTTGGGAAATGAAATCTTTTTCCATTTCTGAAGTCTCGATGTTGAGTTTGGACTTTAAGTAATTGTGGAGCGCACGTTCCAAAGATTCATAAAAGATATTAGGGTTTGAAATATTACGTTTCGCTTCAGATAGATATTTTTTGGCCAGTTTGTTTGCTCTGCGCAATTTATTTCCTTCAACATCTGCCAAACGTCTTTTCTGTTTTTTTCCAGCCAATATAAATAGGGGAATCAACAAAATAGGACCGCCCAATAGCGTCCAGAAAAGCCCTGAATTGAAAAAAGGCTCTTGTTCGATTGGTTTTAAAGCGGTTCGTAACTTGATATATTTAAAATTCTTTTCAGACAGGATAACAGGTTGTCTTTGGATTGTTTGCCCATTTTGGGAAGCATTGGCCGAAAGTGGGCCGCTTTCCACCTCGATTATAAATTCTTTAGAAGAAATAGTTCGGTATTTTTCAGTTTTTGGGTCAAAAAATGAAAAAGTCAAAGGTTGGACCGGATAAGTTCCCTTCAATTGGGGAACTATGGTGTAGGAGTTGGTAATGGAACCCTGCATTCCGTTTGAGTTGGTGGTAACATTCTCTCTGTATTCGGGCTCATATACTTCCAATGCACTTGGCAATTTTACCGAGGGCATGGTGAACAATTTTAAATTTCCATTTCCAGAAACCGATACATCCATTTGCAACGATTCATTTGCATTCAGTTTGGTTTTGTTGGTGGAAACATCAAACTGGAAATCGCCTACTGCTCCGTTGAATCCGTCCGGTTTTCCTGCCAAAGGCAACGGCTTCACATTGATGGTTCTTTTGCCTGCCGATACGGTTTTGTTGACTCGCTCCATAATCCTTCGGCCAAAAAAATCACGACGATTGCCCTGTACGTCAATGGGAATATCCAAGGTAAGCGGCTCTATTTCAAGCTCTCCGGTTTTTTGGGGGTAGAGCACGGTGGTCCGTAAAATGACATAGCGATAATCTTCGCCATTGTATTTGCCATCATAGACTTTAAAATTATTTCGATTATCGATATTTTGGCTCCAGAAATCGGCATATTTTGGGGAGTCAATTTCACGCCATTGGCTAGTAATGCTTACTTGGTGGGAAACGAACAGCTTATACGTAACCATGATCGCTTCGTTTAAATAAGGATCGGTTTTTGAAATTTCAGCTACAAGATGGACGTTCTCGCTCGCAACATAATCCAAATTGTTTCCGTCTTTCGGAGCGTCCACGGCCGCAAGCACTTCTACTTCCACAGGTGGGGTTTTGTAGATTTCACCATTTATTTCAATAGTAGCTTGGCCAATCGTTATTTTTCCTCTTTTTTGAGGTGCTAGAAAATAAGAATATGTTTTTGCAAAGCTTCGTTTACCATTGACCCAAGAGTTGCTGATGGATTGGTTCGGCCCGCCCACCACACGGAAATGCTCAAAATTTGGCGGTCTGAAGTTATCACCATCGGCATTCATTTCAAAATCGACCCGTAACCGCTCGTTGATCCCGAGTCGATCTTTGCTCACTTTTGCGTCAAACTGGACCTGTGCTGTTGCGGCTATGCAACAGAACATAAATCCAAATAGGATTAAAAATCTCTTCATCTTCATAAGCTACCAATCTTTGTCTGATTTTACTTTAACGCCTTTCTGTTTTTCTGCGTTTATTTTTTCCTGAACCTTTTTTTCTTCATTGTTCATTGCTTCCAAAAGGCTTTTTATTTGTTGAGGCGAAAGCTGGCCTGGAACCTGTTGTTGCTGTTGAGGTTTTTCACCTTCTTCTTCTAATGGTTTATTGGGTTGGTTGCCATCGTTTCCTTGATTTCCTTCCTGTTCCTCCTCATCTCCATCTTCCTTATCTGAACCGCTTTCTTCTTGGTCTTTATTATCTTGGTTTTGAGGATCATTTTCATTTTGTTCCTGCTCTTGTTCCTGCTCTTGTTCATTGTCCTCATTATCCTCGGGTGGTGGGTTTTTTTCGAGCATATCTTTTGCCAATGCTAAATTATACCTGGTTTCATCGTCATGAGGATTGTTTCGAAGCGCATCTTTGTATGCCGCAACAGCTTCTTGGTATTTTTTAGCGTTCATAAAAGTATTGCCCAAATTGTGGAAGGCCTTGTGTTTTTCGGATTTGGTGGTGGCTGTTGTGGCCGCTTGGTGGAAACGGAGCATGGCCTCTTCATTTTTCTCTTTCTCGTAATAGGCTGTCCCGAGATTGTATTTTGCGACTTCGCTTTTTGGGTTTAATGAAATTGCCTGCCGGAAATCTGCTTCAGCTTCTGCAAATTTTTCCTTTTGAAGTGATTGCTGAGCTTCACTCAAATAATTTTGTGCCGCTCGAATCTCTTTTCGTTGCTCCTTCGATTGGGAAAATATGACGAAGGGGACCAATAGGAAATATATTGGCAATATTCCATCAAGAAATTTTGACTGTATAAAATGAGAAACCTGTATCATTTTCTATTGCTCGTCTTTTCTTCTTTCGTTGAACAAATTCAGTTTTTCCAGCCAGTTGGTTTTTCGTTCCAAAAGTAAAACATCCAATACCAGCAAAAATAATGCCCCAGCTAAAAACCATTGAAACTGGCTCTTGAATTCGGTAAATTGTTTTGCCTCAAACTCCTGTTTGTCCATTGCGTTTAGGATTGTTTTTACTCGTTCGACCACGTTGCTGGTGTTTGTGCCATCGAGGTATTCCCCGTTTGTAATTTGTGCTATTTCCTTTAAGGTTTCTTCGCCCAAACGGCTTATTACCTGTTCGTTGTTGTTGTTTCGAAGGTAGTGCTGTAGAACGCCATTTCGTTTAATTGGAATAGGACCACCTTCCACAGTACCGACTCCGATTGGAAAAATCCGAATTCCCACCTCGTGCGCCTCTTCTGCAATTTTTGAAATGTTTCCGCCGTGGTCTTCACCATCAGATATTAAGAACAAAACTCTGTTTGTTTGGCCTTCGTCGTCATAAAAAGATTTTGCCATTTCGATTGCCTCTGTGATGGCAGTGCCTTGCGAAGAGACCATATCGGTGTCCATATTTCCCAAAAACAGTTTTGCCGCCGAAAAATCAGTGGTTATCGGAACTTGGGGAAAGGCGCTTCCGGCATATCCAACGATCCCGATCCTGTCGCCCGCCAAGTTGTTGATGATCTGGGTTATGATTTGCTTCGATTTATCAAGACGGTTTGGAGCGATGTCTTCAACCAACATACTTTTTGAAACGTCCAATGCAAAAACGATGTCTACACCTTCACGCTTTACGGTTTCCAATTGGGTGCCGATTTTTGGATTTACCAGTGCGAAGCTTATACAAACAATTGCCAAACAAAAAACCAAAAGTTTCAATACCGATTTAAAAACAGAACGGTTTGGGCTTAACCTATTAAGAAGTCCTTTATAAATAAAACCTTTTTGCACTCTTTTTTTCCAGAACATAAGAAGCAAAAACAACACCACTACCACCGGAATGGCAAATAGGATATAGAAATATATAGGTTGCTCGAGTTGGTACATATTTATATAAATCCTTTAAAAAGTGTTATGCGCAACAAGAATTCAACGCCGATCAAGAGCAATCCCAGAATTGCCCACGACCGGAACATTTCTTCATAATTTGTATATTTGAACTCTTCGATATCTGTTTTTTCCAATAAGTTTATTTCTTCATATATTTTTTCAAGTTTTTCGTTGTCCGTTGCTCTAAAATATTGACCGCCAGTTCTATTTGCTATGTCTTTCATCAATTCTTCATCTATTTCCACTTGTACATTTCCGTATTGGAACCTGCCATCTGGGCGTATTGCGATTGGCGACATAGCCATTCCATTTGTCCCTATTCCTATAGTGTACACTTTTATTCCAAATTCTGCCGCCAGCTCGCTTGCTATTTTGGGATCGATAAACCCGCTGTTGTTTACGCCATCGGTCAACAAAATTATTACTTTGCTCTTTGCCCGGCTGTCTTTTAAACGGTTCACGGCTGTTGCCAATCCTGAGCCAATAGCTGTTCCTCCTTCAATTGTGGTATTGTAGTCCATGTTTTTTAAAGAGGAAAGCAATACGTTTTTGTCGCTGGTCAAAGGTGTTCTTGTATAACTTTCACCGGCATATTCCACCAAGCCAATTCGATCGTTTGGTCTGCCTTGGATGAAATGTGCCACAGTTGTTTTTAAGGCTTCCAATCGGTTTGGCTTTAGATCGCGTGCTAACATACTGGCCGAAAGGTCCATTGCCATTACAATGTCTATTCCGCGGGTGGTTTTTGTTCTTGTGGTTTCATCGACTGTTCTGGGGCGAGCCATAGCGATTATTATAGCTGAAAGTGCCAATAGCCTAAGCACGATCAATAATGGCTTCAATCGAGGCAGCCAGTTTTTTCCGGTCCTAAATCCCTCGATGCCGGAAATTTTAAAGGAAGCTGTTTGCTGCTTTCGTTTCCATAAATACCATAACACAAGCACTGGAAGCAGGAGAAACAACCAGAAAAACTGTGGATCTGCAAATTCAAAATTACTGCCCATTTGTCTGTGTTATTTCAAGTTCTATGGAAGTTTCAATTCGTTTTATAATTTCTTCGGCATATTCTCCATCGTCCCTATAAACGATCAATATTTCCTGCAGGCCGTTTTCCTGGGCAAAAAGCAAGAGTTGGTAAGTACTTTTTTCTTTTAAAACTTTGTTGTCAGATACTTGCACGTTAAATTCGCCATATGCTTTTAAGCCATTTATTCCTTTATTGGTCTCAAAATTATCGCGTTTTACCAACATGTTTTTTGCCCCACTCTGTTCCAGTTCGTCCAAAACAGAATCCAAGGCTTCATCTAAATCAATATCCTGTTTTTGTTGGAATTTAAGGGTCGAGACCATGATATAGAATGGTGATCTCATTTGGCCATAAGTGAAAATATCCTTTTCGCTGACCACACTTTGTTCAGCATTTGTAATAGGAATTTCGGCTCTTACCAAAACTTTGGGTGTTTCTAAGATAACGGCAGGGTTTCCATATTCACTTTTTATCCATCGACCTTCGGCAAGTTCACGAAGTTCATTTCCAAGGAGTTTGTCTTTTAAATTGTCAAAACTAGTGATGCCTCCATAGATAATTCCGGCCAAAAGAAGTGTTGCCAAGAATCCGGATATTCCCAAGGCCCATTTTTTTCTCTGACGACGTTTTTGGAGTTTTTCAAGATATTCTTGGTTTTTCAAAAGTTCTTCTTCGGTAGGTTGAGGTATTACTTCATGGGTTTCGTTTATGATCTCCTCAATGGTTTTTCGATCTACTTCTGCCTGCCCGGCCTCTTGGTTCATCTTGGCGAACTTTACCAGATCTGCACGCTTAAAAATCGAATCCAACCGTCGAATTGTTTCAAGGTCAAAGTCGAAACTTCCCGCATCTTTATGCATCATAAGGCGAGTAATAAGTTCGTCACTGGTGCTTTCCAAAGCTGTTTCATCCACTTCTCGATCCAAATATCGTTTTACTATTTCGGTCAAGCTGCTGTAATATTCCTTGCTTTTGCTTTCTTTAAGAAGTTGTGTGTTGTCTAATTTTTTTAATGCTACAATTGCTTCTTCATAAGGCGGCAATGGTTTTTCGGCCGCTTTTTTTCTTTTCTTTCTTCTCAGG
>CAZMDY010000032.1:0-16051 GCA_964565295.1 uncultured Aequorivita sp.
GACTTATGCGGTTATTTCCTCAGAGGACAATATTGCGAATCTGGAAAAAATAAGAACTGATAATCTAAAGAATATCGGTCTTTTGGACGGCAACGCCTCTCCCGAAAAAACCATTGTTTGGCTAAGTTACAACGTTCATGGAAACGAAGCTTCCTGCAGTGAGGCCGCGATGAACACAATTTATAAACTCCTAACCGAACATCCGGATTATTTAAAAAATGTTGTGGTCATAATGGATCCTAACGTAAATCCTGATGGCCGCGATCGCTATGTAAATTGGTACAACCAAGTGAAAGCAACGCCATACAACACCTCTCAGGATGCCACCGAGCACAGTGAACCTTGGCCTGCCGGACGCGCCAATCATTATCTCTTCGATCTGAACCGCGATTGGATGTGGGCCAGTCAGGTGGAAACCCAACAGCGATTAAAAATTTACAATCAGTGGATGCCGCAGATTCACGTTGATTTTCATGAACAGTTCATCAACAATCCGTACTATTTTGCACCCGGAGCCGAACCTTTTCACGAAATGTTGACGCCTTGGCAGCGTGAATTTCAAATTACCGTTGGGAAGAACAACGCCAAACATTTTGACAAAAACGGCTGGCTTTTCTTTACCCGGGAAAGTTTCGATCTGCTCTATCCAAGCTATGGCGATACGTATCCAATGTTTATGGGCGCAATCGGAATGACTTACGAACAGGCAGGTCACGGCCGCGCAGGACTGGGGATTATAAACGATGAAAACATTGAACTGACTCTAAAGGACCGAATGGCGCACCACACCACCTCCGGACTTTCTACTTTAGAAGTGGCATCGCAAAATGCGGCTGCCCTGAATTCCAATTTCCGCGAGTTCTTCCAAAATGACAATCTGAAGTATAAAAGCTTTGTGATGAAAGGCAATGCAGACAATATAAAAGTGCTAACGGAAATGCTGGACCGTCACGAAATCAAATATGGATTTTCAAGCGGGGGAACGGTAAAAGGATATAGCTACACAAACCATAAAAAAGGTTCCATAGATGGCAATGAAGCTCTGGTTGTAAGCACAAACCAACCGAAAGGAAAAATGGTAGAGGTCCTTTTTGAGCCACATACCACGCTTACTACGCCATTGACTTATGACATAACAGCTTGGAGCCTTCCGTATGCCTACGGACTGGAAACGGTCGCCAGTACAACTTTGGTTTCTGCAAATAGCAACGTTTCAGGGAATAAGGTTTTTAATACGGAAACACCTTCCGCAGCAGGTTATATAGCGAAGTGGAACAGTATGAAAGATGCGGAATTCCTTTCAGAATTATTAAAAAATGAAATCAAAGTGCGTTTTTCTGAAAACGAACTCAGCTTTGGGGGGAATAAATTCGGTCGTGGCAGTTTAATTATTACCAGAAGCGACAACAAATCAAATGTGGAGTTTGACACGAAAGTTACTGAAATCGCCAACAAAAGGGGGCGGAAATTATATGCTTCGCCAACAAGTTATGCCGATACGGGAACTGATTTTGGTTCGCAATATGTGCATTTGATCAAAAATAAAAAGATAGCGATGTTACAGGGCGAAGGGACATCTTCCTTGAACTATGGTTCGTTATGGCATTTTTTCGAGACCCAACTGAAATATCCTATCACTTCCATTAATACCAAGGATATAAACAGAATTAAATGGTCTGATTACGATGTTTTGATTTTGCCCGATGGAAACTATAATTCGATTATTGACAACGGAGTTTTTGAAACCCTTGAAAATTGGATCGACAAAGGCGGAAAACTTATCGCGATGGGCAATGCCGTGGGGCTTTTTGAAGGCAAGGAAGGATTTGATCTGGTAAAAAACGCTTCCGAAGAAAATGAAAACGAAAAAGATTCAACTTCCACCGGCAACCTTATCCCTTATGCACAGCGCGAAATGGAAAGCACCAAGGAGATGATTACGGGAAGTATTTATAAAATAACCTTGGACAACACCCATCCGCTGGCTTTTGGTTATGGCGAAACATACTACACGCTAAAACTCGGGAACGATTCCTATAAGTTTTTGGAAGATGGCTATAATGTAGGCTACATAAAGGGAGTGCCCGAAAGTGTAGCTGGTTTTTCCGGGGAAACCGCAAAGGCTTCTTTAGAGAATTCCATCGTTTTTGCACAAGCGAAAAAGGGTAGGGGCAGCGTGGTCTATTTAGTGGATGATGTTGTTTTCCGCTCTTTTTGGCAGAATGGGAAACTGCTTTTGGCGAATGCGGTGTTTTTTTAGAAGCGTATTGAAATAGACTCATCGTCTATCCATAAAAAATAGGATTACAGGTGTTTTGAATAACAACGGTGCTTTAGCCGGTTAAAGACGGCGCATTCCAATCTGGCTTTAACCAAATAAACAATCCTTGGAGGGCTTCATTACGTTCTGCCGTCCTTTGAAACAGCGCCGGCCATCCCTCAACAATTTTAATATTATATTTGTCGCAGTCAACGGGTTTTGCACTCGGCAGCCTGTGGTGGATTTCGTTTTAACAGAAAGGTTTTTTAAAATCTGGAGGTTCGTAAAGATTCTTGGATCGAATTATAATATATGGAATAATGGGAAAATTTCTAACTGGAAACCATAGAGACCTCAATCCGGTTCTCACTGGATTGATCTGCGGCTTTTATCCGATGGTTTTTTATTGTTCCAACAATTTTTGGGCAGTCAATTCATGGAATCATTTTTGGTTTTTTCTTTTGAGTTTTATAGGAATTTCAATTGCTATTTTTCTGGCAGTATCCGTGGTATTTAAACTTTCTTCAAAAATTGCGAGATACAGATCACACATTCTTTTTGTTACCATTATAATGACCGTTGGAACGCTTTTGTCGTGGGCGATGTATCTTGACTTTAAAAAGAAAATGCTGCTGGCCCTACTAATTGTTTCTGTACTTGTGGCTTTGAAACTCCATTCCCATTATAAAAAGTTGCTTGTTCTTGTCCTAATTATGAGTGTAATCCCCACGGTGAACTGCGCCATAAAATTAATCGAGCAACAACAATCGATGGATTGGACGCTTTTGCCCGATTCTATTGTAGAAGCGAAGTTCAAGAAAACTCCAAATATCTATCTGATTCAACCTGATGGTTATGTAGCGCCGGATATGATGGAGAGCGAACTGTACCACTTCAATAATCCCATGTATGACTGGCTTGAAGGAGAGAATTTTAAAGTTTATAACAGTTTCCGAAGTAATTATCCCGCCAGTCTTTCCTCCAATTCCTCCATGTTGGCAATGCGACAGCATCTATTTGGCAAGGCTCTTTTCCCTTCAATAGAAATGCCGCATGCACGTGATGTTCTGGCAGGAAACAATAATGCTATTCAGATTTTAAAGCGAAACGGGTACACCAATTTCTTTATTGTCCAAGATGATTATTTTCAACAGAATTTGCCTGAACAACACTACGATTATTATAATATTGATGCCGATAAAATCCCTTATTTCAGTAATGGCAAAAACTTGGAAGCCGTAGTTTTTGACGATTTAAAAGCGGCGATGGATACAGTAGATACAGACGGTCCGCGATTCTTTTTTGTTGAGAAACTGCTTCCCCATCACGTTCATTTTTCTGCCCCGAAGGAGGAAGAGCGCAATTCCTATATCGAAAAGATCAAGGAAGTCAACGATTGGTTAAAAAACACCGTCACTTATATTTCCGAAAAAGATCCTGAAGCAATTATTATCATTCTGGCAGACCACGGAGGCTGGGTAGGATTGGGAAGTTATCAGGAAATGTTTTCCACAAGGGATCCCGATCAAATAAATTCCGTTTTTTCTTCCTTGGCGGCAATTAAATGGAATGGCTATTTAGAGGAAGGGTTTGATAAGGAACTTCGGAGCAATGTGAATGTTTTTCGGGTGTTGTTTTCCGTTTTGAGCGAAAATCCTGAATACTTGAAATATATGGAGGACAATTCAAGTTATATCCTTCAGAATGGCACTTTTTACAAATCCATTAGAGCAGCAATTGATGACCAAGGAAATGTGCTGAACGATTAAAAATGAAATCAATCGAATTGGATACTTACGAAATAAGAAAATATCAACCGACGGATAAAAGAGCCTGGGACGGATTTGTCAAAAAGGCAAAGAACGCTACCTTTCTCTTTCAGCGGGATTTTATGGATTATCATTCCAATCGGTTTGAGGACTATTCCTTGCTGGTATATAAAGGTGAAAAACTCCTTGGCATCCTTCCGGGAAATATTCAGGATGGAGTGCTGCATTCCCATCAAGGCTTGAGTTATGGGGGATTGGTACTGGGAAAGAAAACAACATTTCAGGAAACGCTACTTGTTTTCAAAAGCGTCCTGACCTATCTGGCAAAGGACGGAATAGAAATTTTGAATCTAAAACTTCTTCCGAAAATATATAATCAATTGCCCAGTGATGAGATGGATTACTTGCTCTTTTTGATCAAAGCAAAACTTACCCGCCGTGATTTGAGCAGTTCCATCTCCAATGAAAATCCGTTAAAGATTGAATCCTCAAACAGATTGAGAGGGATTAAAAAAGGGGTGAAAAATGAATTGCAAGTTCAGGAAGAATCTAATTTTGATGTTTTCTGGAAGGAAGTGTTGGAGCCAAATTTAAAACAAGTCCACAACCAAAAACCGGTTCATTCCTTGAAAGAAATTAGTTTGTTGAAGTCCCATTTCCCTGAAAATATTAGGCAGTTCAATGTTTATAAAGGAAATGAAATTGTTGCGGGAGCCACTATTTTTGAAACCGATCACGTGGCCCACGCCCAATATATTTCAGCCAATGAACTTGGACGGAAAACCGGTGGCTTGGATTTTCTGTTCAATCATCTATTGCAACATTTTGCCCATAAAAAGTATTTCGATTTCGGTATCAGCAATGAGGCCCAGGGAATGAAAGTGAACAAAGGACTTCTCCATTGGAAGGAAAGCTTTGGCGGAAGGGGCATTGCGCACGATTTTTATGAAATCAGAACCGAGAACCACCATCTTTTAAACGACATTTTTATATGATTCCATTCTTAGACCTAAAAGCGATAAATCAGCGTTTTGAGACTTCATTTCACGAGAGTTTTCAGCAGTTTTTGGATTCAGGTTATTACGTGCTCGGAAATCAGGTGAAGTTGTTTGAGGCAAATTTCGCCCGTTATTGTGGCGCAAAACATTGTATCGGGGTCGGTAATGGTTTGGATGCGCTGCGTTTGATTCTGGAAGGATATAAGGTGCTGGGAAATTTAAAGGAAAACGATGAGGTCCTCGTGGCGTCAAACACATATATCGCCACAATTTTGGCAATAAAACAAGCAGGCCTAAAACCAGTTTTGGTAGAATCGGATTTGGAGAACTACAACTTCGACTTAAATTTCCTGAGAAATTCAATTACGAAAAACACCAAAGCGATAATGCCTGTACATTTATATGGACAACTTTCGCCTATGGTAGAAATTCTTGAAATCGCGAAGGCAAAGAATCTTTTGGTGATTGAAGATGCCGCTCAGGCCCACGGTGCGGAAAACAGCGAGGGAAAACGAGCGGGAAATCTTGGAGACGCTGCCGGATTCAGCTTTTACCCCACCAAAAATTTGGGGGCTTTGGGCGATGGAGGAGCCATAACAACAAGTGAGGACGCTTTGGCAGAAGTGGTTACAAAACTGAGGAACTACGGGACTTCCAGTAAATATGTAAATGAACTTATCGGCTTTAACTCAAGGCTTGATGAGGTGCAAGCGGCTTTTTTGAACTGTAAATTGCCATCCTTGGATATGGATAATAACCGGCGCAGAGAGATTGCCAAAAGATATGTTTCCGAAATCAAGAACAAAAAAATAACCCTACCAAAATACGAAGAAACAGAAAACCAAGTCTTCCACCTATTTGTGGTTCGTGTAGAAAACAGAAACGAATTTATAGATCATCTGGACAGAAATGGAGTTGGACATTTGATCCATTATCCTATTCCGCCCCATCAACAGCAGGCCCTTTCAGAGTATTCCAACTTGTCTTTTCCCAATACGGAAAAGATTCATAAGGAAGTGATCAGTATTCCCATCAGTCCGGTACTTTCTGAAGTGGATGTGGAAAGGGTCATAAAGGTGTTGAATGAATATTAATGGGATTGCTGCGCGAAAAAAGTAATGAATAAAAATATTTGACAAATTCGTTCATCTGAATGATGGAAGAAAAACTAACAAACAGCATATCACAGTTAAAATGACAACAACCGATTGAACCATAAATCATCTTGAAAATCCCATCATTCATACGGAACAATCTTCTTTTGAAAATGACTTCGCTCAATGCGGGTGTGATTGTTGTCCGCTTGGTGATTTCGGCGTTTATTCAGCGCTTGTTAACTGAATATGTTGGTCCCGTAGGACAATATAAAATCGGTCAGCTGCGAAGTCTGTCGTTATTGCTTACCTCCATAACTTCCCTGGGGACCTTTAATGGCGTGGTAAAATATATTGCAGAATACAAATCCGATGAAATCAAATTGCAACGACTTTTTTCCACGGTTTTTGTTTTCCTGTTCATCGGGATTTCAATTTCAACATCTGTCCTTCTTATTTTTTCGGAGGAAATAAGTGGGCATCTGTTCGGCACTTCTGAATATTCGTTCATTATAAAACTCACGGCCGTAGTCGTTCCATTTATTGCTGTGCAAAGAGTCTTTAACGGTGTTGTCCACGGGCTTTCAGAATATAAAAAGTATGCCAAAATAGACCTTTTTAGCTATCTTTTGAGTGCGGTTTTGACGGTGGTTTTTCTCTTTCAGTACAATCTTAAAGGTGTTTTGGTAGCCATTGCGATTACGCCCGTTGTCCAAGTGTGTGTGTTGCTTTTTTTCTTCTTTAAAGTGCTTCGGGAATACATACAATTCCATAAACTGAAACTTGAAAGCCCAATGGCGAGGGCGTTGTTCGCCTTTACCGTGATGTCTTTTGTATCTTCAATTTTATTGCCCATAGTGGAAATTGATATTCGTGGCATGCTTGATGAAAAATTATCGGGCAGGGATGCGGGAATTTGGACAAATATGACATTCATTTCACAGAACTATATGGTCTTCTCCGGTTCGATATTTACGCTTTATGTAATTCCAAAATTTGCCGGTATCTATGATCTTGCCAATTTTAAAAAAGAAGTGAGTTCAATATACAAAACACTTTTGCCTCTCTTTGCAGTGGGAATGGTTTTGGTGTTTTTGTTGAGGAACGTGATCATAGACTTGATCTATCCAGGTCAAATTGAAATGGCACCTCTCTTTAAATGGCAATTGATGGGCGATTTTATACGGCTTGCTTCCTTGATTTTGGCACACCAGTTTTTGGCAAAAAAATTGGTCTTCAATTTTATTTTTACCGAACTGCTGTCCCTTGGCCTTTTTTATGGGTTTGCATACTATTTCGTCGAGGTATATGGGATTGAGGGTGTTGTGATGGCTCATTTCTTCAGATATATGATCTATTTTGCAATAGTACTTCTTCTTGTGATTCGGTATTTTAGAAAGCAACGAACAGCTTAGCATAAGGGCCAAAATGATTGGTTATCTTTGTGGCCATTGATAAATAATCCAATTTTTACAAAAGCTATGCTTTCTTCCCTTTTCAACCCTTTTGACGATTTAATTTTCGACGAACATTTCTGCTTTCTTTCGGGAGCGTTGACAAACGAGACCATTCCCGTTTTCCCCGAATGGCTCCTAGCCCGTTTCGAGTTTGGTAATGAACGAATTGAAATGATTGACAAAACGAAAATCTATACCTATGCCGATCTGAGGATGCCATGCGCTCCCAATGTAATCAAAGCCTTTGAAGCACTGGACCAAAAAGTTGAACATGCATTCAAGATGGGTTATGAAGGAATGGCTTCTTTAGAGGAGTTGGAAATTTTCCAATGGTCGGGGAAAATTGTCTATGGATTGCTTTATTATGAAATGATCTATGAAAAACAACGCTTGCAACGACAGGGTAAGGAATTTTTAATTTCGCCCTATCTAAAGGAGCGTTTTGGTTATTTTCATTTGATGCTTCAATCGTTGATTGCCCCTGTTTCTTTTGTCGGAAAAAAACCATGGAGCATTGTTGTTTTTCCATTAAAATATTCAGCTGATATTTTTAGTTATCGCGATGATACTGTCAATTTGTTGTTCTCAATGGGAGTGAATGGTTTTGGTGTAATCGCTTCCTTTCGGGACAATGGTATTATTGCAGAAAAACAGAAGGATATTCTCGAAAAAATGAAAGGACACACCTTGCATCCTATTCAATTTGAAGAGCTTTATGCCCGTTTTCACTATTCTGATTATATATTGCAATACAAACCTGAATATGAAATAGGGGAAAACCAAAACGGAGTGACCATTGAGGCAAAACCTTTTGAGCCTACTCCCGATCGACCGCTATTCGGGATTTGGAGCGACGATATGTTTGCGCAGCTTCAAGCAAATTATTGGTCTGTGTATGGTATTCAAAGAGAGGATATCCTTCAGTTTCAACGGCCGCCACTCAGCTATCTTGAAAATCCATATACCAAGGACTTTATTGATCCTGAATCGATTGAATTACCTTTTTGATTATTGAGATTTGGGATTCGATAATAGCGAAATAACAAAATAAGAATCAGCTACTTAACGTGTTTACGAATCAACGAATCAACGACCCCCACGTTTCCAAATATTTTTCTGCAACGCAAATATAATTGTGTTCGCGTTCAATGAATTTCCGGGCATTGGTTGAAATTGCATTTAATTTTTTTGGGTCCAAAATAAGTTCTTCTAACTTTTGGAAAAGATATTCAACATCGGGAATAGCGTTTATACATACTTCATCTTCACTTAAATTGTAGCGTTTCTGAAATTCTGTCTCAGCTCCAGTAAACACCACTTTTCCTTTTGCCATGGCTTCCAATGCGTTGTAACCTTGATCATAGGAATACACCTGGTCCAGAAGAATATGCGCTCGGTTGTAGGACGCAATATATTCAGAATATGGTAAGCTTTCCACGGTAACAATTTCAATTTTTGTGGGATATTTCTTTTTGATTTTCTCAAGGGCTTTTTCAAAATAATCATTCCCTTTTTTGAAATAATTCGCTCGGTTGATTCCGTGGAAGATGATGGTTTTTCCTTCTGAATAAATTTTTTCAAACGCTAATTTTTCAGTGTTCACGGGGTTTGGGATAAGCCCCAGATATTTCCTTTTTCCATTTAATGGAATGTCATAATCCATGTCGGAAGCAATTATTCCATCAACGTTTTCAATAAGAAACCGGTGCAGGTTCTCGTAATTCGGTTTTAAATATTTTAAGGCATGAGCAAAATCTTTTTCGGGAACTTTTCCTTCAAAAAGCGGATTGAAAATGGAATAACGCAGTTTTTTTTCGAAAGCATATTTTACACTGCTATGATCGGTTCCACACGAAAGAAGGAATAATTTTTTGTTGTTTTTCTTTAAAAATGAAACGATTTTCTTTTCGTATTTTGGTTCTATCGCAAAAGAACTTTCATTGATCAACTGCACAACATTAAATCCTTGGAGCTGTTTTTTATAACTTAAAAAATCATTTTTGAGCTGAATGGATGTGATGTCCAATCCAAAGAGCATGTATATTGCGACTTTAATCTTTTTTGAAAATCCTTTGTCAAATTTTCGCGTGAGCAAAATATCGGAGGGAAACTTTTTAAAATGGTCTCCTGTGGAAACCAATGTAACCTCATGGCCAAGCGCCTGCAATCCTTCTTTTAACGAATTGTGAAGCCTGCTATATTCGCCTACCAAAAGGATTTTCATTAATTAATAATTAAGGTTGATTAAAATGTAGTCCGTAGTATTCACATCGGTTGAAAGATTGAAATAGCGATTGTCGCAGACCATTTTGTAAATACCCTATCTTTGTCAGTGATTTTCAAAAATACTACAAAATTCAGGATGTCTCGAGAAAATAGAATGAAAGTATGTTTAGTCGCAATTTCCTTGGGCCATGGAGGGGCAGAGCGTTCCACTGCGCTTCTTTCCCAAATGTTGAAAATGAAAGACTATGAAGTGCACGTGGTGGTTTTGAATGATGTGGTCGATTATGATTATGCTGGGCAAATCCTCAACCTTGGTAAGTTTAAATCAAAAAATGATTCCCTGATAAAACGGATTCTGAGATTTCGTAGATTGAGGAATTATCTTAAAACGCATCAATTTGATTTCCTAATCGATAACAGAATCCGTTCTTCAGCTGCTAAGGAGTTATATTACCTTAATTTTATATATAGCGGATTTAAAGTGATTTATGTTGTCCGAAGCGCCAAATTGGATCAATATCTTCCGAAGAAAAAGTGGGTTGCAAACCTAATGGTAAAAAAATCCACGAAAATTGTTGGGGTCTCAAAACAGATTTCGGAAGCGATCAATAAACAATTTTCTACCGATAAAGCTGTTGTCATCCACAATCCGATGTCGGAATTTTTTGAGGCAAATAGTAGATTTAACGACCAAAAATACATCCTATTTGTTGGGAGGTTGGACGAGAAAGTCAAAAATATCAGTCTTTTATTGGATGGTTTTTTTCGCTCAACATTGCCGCAAAACAACATTCATCTTAAAATTATGGGAAGTGGAAATGACCGGGACCTTTTGGTGAACAAAGCCAAGGATCTAAGGATTTCGGATATGGTAAAATTTATACCTTTTGAACCAAATGTGAATCCTTATCTGAAAAATGCGCTTTTCACGGTCCTCACCAGTCGGTATGAAGGTTTTCCGCGTGTGTTGGTGGAATCGTTGTCGGCGGGAACGCCTGTGGTTTCGGTGGATTGCGTAAGTGGCCCAAACGAAATTGTAAAAAATGGATTTAATGGTCTTTTGGTGGAAAATTTCAATGTAGAAGCTTTAGCGGAAGCGATGGACCGAATGGGTTTAGATTTGGAATTATATGAATATTGCAAGAAAAACAGTAAGGAAAGTATCGCCCATTTAAGCATGGCTAATATTGCCGAAGAATGGGATAAATTATTACGAAATGAAAAATAACGAACTTGACAGTATTGAATTGTTGGAAATTCCGAAAATCAGTGATCCTGATGGACGCGGGAATCTTTCAGTGATCGAAAAAGATGTCTTGCCTTTTGTCATTAAAAGAGTGTATTATCTTTATGATGTACCCAGTTCCTCAACCAGGGGCGGACACGCACATAAAAAACTGCAACAATTTTTGATTGCCGTCAGTGGCAGTTTTGATGTAGTTTTGGACAACGGGGACAAGCGAAGAGTGATTACGCTAAATCGCCCAGACAGGGGGTTGTTGATCCCCAACGGGGTTTGGCGGGAGCTGGAAAACTTTTCGTCGGGAGCCGTCTGCCTTTCGTTGGTGAGTGCAGAATATGATGAAAATGACTATATACGAGAGTATGGGGAATTCACATTATTTAAACGTGCTAAGCCTTAATCCCATTTTCTCGAAACTTTTTTTTGTTTTTGACAACCCTCTTAATACAAATCTATTTTGTCGAAGCATGAACTGTTGCTTTTTACTGAGATTTGTTTGGTCTATCTTCTGAAAATTTCTTTGAAAAGCCAATTCATCTCCCTCCATTTTTGCCAAGATGCATAGCGAATAACGATTTAGGTCCAAAAATTTCTTTAGTGCAGGATTGTCCTTTTCATAACTTTCATAGGCTTCAAAATTGGCTTTATCCTCTATTTTTTTTGTATTTTGAAACAAACTGTTTTTCCTCACAATATAAGTGGCACACACTTTTGGATTGAATACCACATCATACTCCAAACCGATCCTGACATAAAGATCTGTGTCTTGTCCGCTTTTTATTGATGGATCATACCATCCGACTTCTTCAAAGACATTTTTTCGGATTACCGTGGAGGAACTGTGTAGAATTGAGGTCAGAAAACTTCCTTCAAAATAGTTTGTTTTTATTGGTTTCCCGTTGTTGGCCTTGATTGAATATGAGCTGTCATAACTTTTTTTGTGGATTTTCACTTCGGTGGCAGTGGCAAAAACAAACTCCTCAGGATAAGCATTGATAGACTTTTTTTGTTCTTCTAAATAAAATGGATACCAATGGTCATCGGCATCCAAAAGGGCAATATATTCGTTTCTAGATTTACTGATAGCAAAATTTCTTGCCGTTGCCGCCCCTTTGTTTTTTTGTGAAAAATATCGGATCCGAGGATCGGAGAACTTAAGGATTTTCGTCTCGCTATCGTCTGTGGAACCATCATTAAGAATGATTACCTCAAAATTTTTATAACTTTGGTCAAGGACGCTTTGTATCGTGTCGGTTATATAATTTTCTTTGTTGAAAACCGTTATGACTATCGAAAAGAATGGCTCCATGAGTTAAAGGTTTAAATAATATCCCAATCTGTAAACATCAAAAACAAATAGCGAAGGATTTCCCGACAAGAGGTTTTTCTCCATTGATTTACGGAAAACCCGATAAAACAGCCTCACGAAAAAAGCAACGCCATTCTTTTTAAGTTGATGGGCTTTTGCCGATAATGAAGTTTCCTCTGCCAAGATCAAACCTTGATCGATAAACAGTTTTAAGCTTTCCACTGCTTCCGTGGATTTTCTCAAAAACACTTTGCTGTTCTCCAAACCAAGATGAATAACAGGATTGTCAATATGTCGAACTTGGATTTTCTTTTTTTTTGCATCCAAGGAAAACAAAGTGTCCTCGTGTCTTAAATTTGGTATTTCCTCGTTGAACTTCAACTGTGAAAACACTGTTTTATGGATCAGGAAATTTAGGGTCAGAAAGCGTATATGGGGTTGTTTTCGTCTTTCTTCCACCGAAAGGGCTTCTCTGTCAATCCCATAAGCCCATCGCAGCTTTTCTTCTTTTGGCGGCTCTGCTTCTTGATAGCGTATTCCTCCATAGATTATCTGATATTCCTTGGGAATTTCATCAATATAGCTCTGAAGGAAATCTGTTTTTATCACTTGGGTGTCCGCATCCAAAAACAATAGATTTTGATATTTGGCATCCTTCCCCAACAGGTTCCTTATTGCGCTACGTCCAATGTTCTTGTTCAAAATTTTAAATGAAGCATTGGCCAACTGGTTTATTTTTTCGTTTTCTATCACTGGATTTGGGGAACAATCATCATAGACCCTAATTTCAAAATCCAATTTTAAATCTATCGCTTGCCTATGGAGCTGTTGGACCAGCGCATACACATTGTAATTATAGGTTGGGATCAGGATGGAAATCATTTTTTGCAAATTAAAAGAGTTTCTTCGGAGAATCCGTAATATTCGTTTTTTTCAAACGTTTCTACATCTACTTTTCGGAACCCATTTTTTAACAGTCGTTCTTGTAATCCATTTATGGAATAAATTCGCACGTGATCTTCCTGCCCAAAGGCAGTCAAACGTTCGTGGGTTTTTTTTATTGAAAAGTCTTCATAGATATCGCCTTCCTTAAAAGGTGTTTGGACCAAACAAAAGCCTCCGGGTTTTAATACCCTCGCCAATTCGCCCATCGCTTTTTCGTCATTTTCAATATGTTCCAGAATATGATAGCAGATTGTCAAATCGAAAAAATCATTGTCGTGAGGGATTTGCGTGATGTCGTATTTATGCTCGGCCAAAAACTCATCTTCGTAATCGGTGCTGTAATAATCGATATTGGGAATTCTGTTAAATATTCTATACAAACTTCGTGAAGGTGAAAAGTGAAGAACTTTTCCATTGATCAAATCGTTCTTTTTCAAGAATCCGTACAATCTTCTGGTCCTGGAGCGACTTCCGCAGAAAGGACATAATAAATCGCCCGGAATTTCGATGAATTTTTTTGAGCCCTGTTTACACACAACACAAACATGGTTTTTCCCTTTTAGGTTGAAGGAAAAAATTGAACGTAAAAAAACTTCATTTTCCAAAAGTATTCTTTTAGGAATGATGGAAGTTGCAATCTTTTTAAAGGTGTGGTACATCGGGGGCTAAAATACGATAAACTTTTTTGTGTGGATGGGAATGCGTATTCGAAGACTCGAATTTTGGATTGGATATTCGGGAATCAATAAATGTTTGTAAATTGTGAATCACAAAATCCAAAATCTTGTGTGGCGTTTTTTATTCATATTAATTGTTTTTTTTCCATTTTCCGTCTTAGCGCAGGATGAGGCATGGTTTTATTTTCGGGCCCACGACACCGTTTTCTCTCCTTCTTTTGAAAAAACAGATGATTTCCTGAATTATATAGGATCTGACTCAAGATTGAAAACAGTGTTGGGCCAGTATAAAATCAAAACTTTTAAAAAAACCTGGAAACATGCAAAAAGGGAAAACCTTCGGAAAACTTTCTTTGTAATCGCTGATAGGGAAGATTTGCTGGACCACCTTTTAATGGATGCATCCCATCTATTTGAATTTGGAGAAATAATTGCGGAGGAAGACAAAAAAATCTTTGAGCCAAATGATTACGGCCTCACCAGTACCATTGGTGAAAATATTGGAGCTCAAGTAAATTTGGACTATCTCGATGTGTTGGAAGTTCCAAATGCGTGGTATTATACCACAGGTTCACGCGATGTGATCATCGGGATTTCTGATGGTAGTATTGATTCAACTGACATCGAGTTTGCAGGGAAAACAAAAATTGTCCAATCATCCACTCTTTCAAATGGCCACGGATATTCAGTGGCCCAATCGGCGGCAGGACAAGGTGATAACGCTTACGGAACTCCCGGCGTATGCTATGATTGCAGTATTTATGCAACTAACTATCGACATTTTCAGACTTTGGAACAATTGGTTGAGCTTTCCCGGCTGGGCGCGAAAGTGATTAATTGCAGTTGGGGGATTACCACTTATTACCAAACGGCCCAAGATGCAATCTATGAGATTTTTGATAATGGAACAGTGGTTGTTGCCATCGGCCACAATAAAAGTTTTGCAGAAAGTAAAGGCGAAATCTATTACTATCCCGCTTCTTATGATAAGGTCATTGCGGTTTCATCGGCTTCCCACCGCTATGCCGATTATCGTGAGAATATTAGGATCGAAGAAGCAAAAGATCTGTATTTTGTTGAAAACATTCGCTATTATGTAGGCCGGACTGCAGGATTTAATAATAATGATACCCTACAACAGCCTTATCTCTATCCTGTCAGTATTCGAAATTTGAACGATCAAATTGATATTGTTGCTCCTTCAGTCGGAATTTTTAGATATAGCGAACTCGCTCTCAACAATAAAATTGATGTGAGCCAATTTAATCAGACCTCAGGCGTCGCACCTTTGGTGACCGGCACAGTTGGGCTGATGTTTTCGCTCTATCCATGTCTTCCTGTTGATGAAGTGGAAAGCATCCTAAAATTGACATCCACTAACATCGACGATATTTCGGCCAATAAACCATACGCTGGACTGTATGGCGCAGGTATGATGAACACGGGAAAAGCCGTAAAAATGGTCTTCGATATGTTTGCTGAAAAAGAACCCGTGAAAATAGAGAACCAGCGTTTTAACCGGTGGGATTTCAAACTGACCTCGCTCTCGGATGTGTTGTTCCAGAATCAGGAATTTACCGAAAACGCTACATTGGAACTCACCTCAAAAAAAGGAATCACAATTTTGGAGAATACCATCCTGAAACCAAATGCAAATGGAGGAATCCATTTAAAAATCAATCCCGCGCTCGAAAAAGAATGTGAACTTCGCCTTCGTGATCCGGGGATTTTGGATGATTGAAAATTCGTCCCCCGTCCTCTGTCACCCGTCCTCTGTCCCAGTCACTCACACCGTCTTCTGCACCACCTCAAAAATCTGATTGTCCTCACATTTCAACGTTTTGGAAGGATATTTCAGTAGCAGCGCATAATCGTGGGTGGCCATAAGGATGGTGTTGCCGTTTTTGTTTATATCCCGAAGTACTTCCATTACTTCCACACTAGTTTGTGGATCCAGATTTCCGGTGGGTTCATCGGCGAGGATCAATTCCGGATCGTTGAGCAGTGCCCTCGCAATTGCCACGCGCTGTTGCTCTCCCCCGGAAAGTTGATATGGATATTTAAAAGCTTTCG
>CAZMDY010000033.1:0-15292 GCA_964565295.1 uncultured Aequorivita sp.
TAAAAATGTTAAATCCTGATTTGCCGAGCCTTTATCCTCTGAATTATGATATTTTTGGAAATCTTAATTTCAAAATGTGCAAAATCAATAATTTTGAAGATCTTTTCTTTTGATTTTGAGCATACTAAAAATCAAATTTTATTTAAATGAAAAAAATTATTTATTTGCTTGTCTTCTTCGCTGTACATAGTTCCTTTGGACAGGATTTTACGGCCACTGTTAATTCTTATTTGCAGAGTTTTCAAGGAAAATCGGTACTGTCCCAAATGGACGTTTCCGATGTGACCATTTCATCCCAAAGCTATTCCAGAAGCCTTGAAGCCTACAACGTCTATGTAGAGCAGAATTACAAAGGGATTAAAATCTATGGTTCTGTGTCTCCTTTTGTGATCCAGAATAATCAGGTAATCAGTGCCAATCTATCATTTGCCAATGACCTTGCAGCAAAGACAAATAGCACAAGCCCTTCTATTTCTGCTTTAGCTGCGATATCAAAAGCCACAAACCATTTGGGAATAAACACTCCTTCAGGATTGAGCTTATTGGAAACCAAGGATAATTACTCCTATATATTTTCCAACGGAGGAATTTCCTTAGAGAATATTCCTGTCCGTTTGGTCTATCAAAAAATGGACGAGGAAAATGGGAATTTGAAATTGGCGTGGGATCTCAGTATTTATTTATTGGATGGAAGCCATTATTATAGTGTAAGGATCGATGCCGTTACCGGAGACCTCTTAGACAAGGATGACTGGGTTATCAGTTGTGCTTTTGGTGACAGCGAGCATTCCCATAGCACTGGAGAGAGCGTTCTCTTTCCATCGACAAAGGACGATCGGATGGCACAATTAGCAATGGCAACACCAAGTTACAGGGTTTTCCCAATTCCGATGATTGGCCCCAACGAAGGCAGTAGCCAGTTGGTTTCTGATCCTTCAGACCCTTTTGCATCTCCCTATGGATGGCACGACACAGACGGAATGCCCGGAGCAGATTACACCACTTCACGAGGGAATAACGTTGTTGCGTGGGAAGATTTAACAGGGAACAATGGATCGGGGCAATTGGCCGACGGTGGTGCGGCAATGCAGTTTGACTTTCCTTTTAATTTGCCCACAAATCCCCATAATTTTACCAATGGCGCGATAACTAACTTATTTTATATGAACAACATCATGCACGATGTGTTCTATCAATATGGTTTTGATGAAGCCAGTGGAAACTTCCAAGTAAATAATTATGGAAAAGGAGGAACTGCAAACGATATGGTAATTGCCGATGCCCAAGATGGTGACGGATTGAACAATGCTAATTTTGCAACCGGAACAGACGGAATCCCTGGTAGAATGCAGATGTATCTATGGACCCCGCCAGTTAACCTTATAGGATCGTTTTTGACCGTAAACAATGGTCCATTGTCAGGTTCGTATTATACGAATATAGCCCAGTTCGGAACACCGGTTCCTACCACTCCAATTACTGCAGATCTGGCATTGGTAACGGACGATAACTCTGGAGCCTTTAATGACCCACATGATGGATGTGATGTGATCCTGAACCCGACAGATCTGCAAGGCAAAATAGCGGTTATTCGAAGGGGGAACTGTGATTTTGTTGCAAAAGTGCAAGCAGCTGAAATAGCAGGGGCGATCGCAGTGGTTATTGTAAACAACGTTATTGACGATCCAATACCTATGGGAGGAACAGATCCCGGAATAAATATTCCATCGGTGTTGATTTATCAAGCTGATGGGGAGGCGATCATTACCGCTCTATTAAACAATGAAACCATCAATGCCACATTGGTTGATGATGGCTCCGCAGACGATTCCAACCAAAGGGACGGGGATTTGGATAACGTAATTGTAGCCCACGAATATGGCCACGGGATTTCCGTTCGTTTGACAGGTGGTCGTCTTGCCACCAGTTGCCTTAGAAATGACGAGCAGATGGGCGAAGGATGGAGCGATTATTTTGGATTAATGCTTACAATGAAACCCACCGATACCCGAGATATGGCACGAGGAATAGGAACTTATGCCTTGGGACAACTTAAAGGCGGAACTGGGCTGAGGTCTATGCCATATTCCACAGATTTTTCTAAAAACAATTTTACTTATAACCGAATTAAATTTTTACCAGTACCTCATGGTGTCGGTTCGGTATGGACGGCAATGTTGTGGGACATGACTTGGGACTTTATAGATGAATATGGATTTGATCCAGATATTTACGAAGGAACCGGAGGGAACAATATGGCGCTTCAATTAGTAGTTGATGCACTTAAAATCCAGCCTTGTAGCCCTGGTTTTGTCGATGGGCGTGACGCTATTATACAAGCCGACCTAATTGCGAACGGAGGAGCCAACAAATGCTTGATTTGGAATGCATTTGCCAAAAGAGGTCTTGGACTTAGTGCGGTTCAAGGTAGTTCAAACAACAAAATGGACGGATCGGAAGCCTATGACGTGCCTGCAGAATGTAAAATCGGTGTTGGTGACCATGGAAGTATAGACAACGGATTCATTATTTATCCAAATCCATCCAACGGTGACCTGAACGTTAGATCAAAATTTGATGTTGCCGAAGCACAAATCTCCATCTTTGATATGAACGGAAGAAAAGTCTTCGACAAGCAAATTGATCTGCAACAAGCGCGCAATATCGATGTAAGTATTTTAAATAGCGGCATTTATCTGGTCCAAATAGAAGGTGGCGGATATTCCCAAACCTCTAAACTTATTATTAACTAATAAGGACAATTGCAGAAGAACTTCTTCTGGTAATTTGCATGATAACAAAGCAGTTGTTCCACATCGGAACAGCTGCTTTTTTATTGATCCATTTTGACAAGTTTCCAGCGGAGTTTTTTATCATTTATAACTATTCCGCTTTTTGATTTGCCTATAAATTGGCATAAAAAAAGCCGTTCCAAAGTAGGAACGGCTGTTTATACGCTGTTTTATTGTTTTGGGTGTGGTTATTTCTTACTGTTCATCTCTTTAATATACTTCTCCAAAGCCATCGTCATTGAAGGCGTTTCAGGCGTTGGAGCTTGGATGTCGACCCTAAGGCCCAATTCTGTGGCAGCTTTAACCGTGGTGTTTCCAAATACAGCGATACGGGTTTTGTTTTGCTGAAAGTCCGGAAAGTTTTCAAACAGCGATTCAATTCCACTTGGGCTGAAAAACACCAAAATGTCATAATATACATCCCGCAAATCGGAAAGGTCACTGATTACAGTTTTGTAAAAAACAGCCTCCTTCCAATCTACTTTAAGATCGTTAAGGATTTCAGGGATATCCGGTTTAAGCTTATCTGAAGAAGGCAGCAAAAACTTTTCATTTTTGTATTTCTTAATAATAGTGGCCAACTCAGAAAAAGTTCTTTTCCCAACATATATTTTTCTTTTACGATAAACCACATACTTTTGAAGATAATAGGCCACAGCTTCGCTCAAACAGAAATATTTCATTGTGTCAGGCACTTTGTACCTTAATTCCTCTGTAATTCGGAAATAATGATCTACGGAGTTCCGGCTTGTTAAGATTATAGCTGTATATTGCGAAAGGTCTATTTTTTGTGCCCGGACATCTTTTCCCGAGACACCTTCAACATGAATGAAAGGTCTAAAATCAATTTTAACTCTTTGCTTCTCGACTAAATCGAAATAGGGAGAATTTTCAATTTTAGGTTCTGGCTGGGAAACCAAAATAGTTTTCACTTTCATAAATATTCCAGAATTTTAAATATCATCCCCGATAAATATCACTTTATAGAGAATGATATATGGTGCGATTTCAAGTGCGCAAAGATACAAAATAAAATGAAAGAAATTGGAGGCGATCAAATTCCTGTACTTTTTATAGCTATAAAATAGCGCAATAGCATTCAGGAATAGAATTGCGAAGCCAAAAAGAAGTAAGATATTCTGGTTCGGCGATACTATATAAATGAAAAAAAGATTGCCCAAAAAAATTAAAAGCGCCAAAAAATTCCGGTGGCTTAGTTTGTGGTAGAGATAATGATCTATGATGGCATCAATTGAAAGAATAGCGGCTATGATTTTTTCCACTAAAAACTTGACAAGAACAAATACCGAATAGCCCGTTAGAATTTGCACAAACAGCCATTGGTTACGTTCAACTACAGTGGGGTTGAAAGATTCTATTAATAAAAAAATGAAAATGGAAACACATACCAGCTGAATCACAAAAAGCATGACATTAAAAGGATGCGATACTGCGTCGTCTTTTCCTCTTAAGGATAAGTACCGGTCGCTCAACGGAAGTTGGATGAATTCCTCAAATCGCTGGGGGAAGAAATACTTGGAAGCGGATAGTAGCAGGAAACAGCCCACTAAAAGAAAAGTGGCCCAATCGTTAGATTCCAATATCCGTTCAGTGTATTCCAACAAAGCAATTTTGAGGTAAAGGTACATCAAAATAATATTCCCGATCTTTACCAAACTGGCTATCCGCTTACAACCAAAATTCAACAGAAATAGGTACATTTGCGCCAAAATTATGTTTATGTCGAAGGCGGTGGTCGTGGTGCCCACTTACAATGAAATTGAGAACATTGAGCGGTTGCTGCTCACTGTTTTTTCGTTGCAGCGTGCGTTCCATATCTTGGTTGTAGACGATAATTCTCCTGACGGAACGGGGCAAATTGTAGAAAAAAATATCCCCAAATATCCAGGCCGGCTCTTCGTAATACATAGAAGAGAGAAAACGGGCTTGGGCACTGCATACATCTCGGGTTTCAAATGGGCCTTGGAAAATGGCTATGACTATATTTTTGAGATGGATGCCGATTTTTCCCACAATCCAAATGATCTGATCCGCTTGTACAATGCCTGCCACAAACAAAATTATGACGTGGCCATCGGATCCAGATATGTGCAAGGTGTTAATGTGGTCAATTGGCCCATGGGCCGGGTGTTGATGTCTTGGTTTGCTTCCAAATATGTGCAATTCGTTATGAGAATGGATATTCACGATGCCACTGCCGGGTTTATATGCTATAAAAGAAAAGTGCTGGAAAAAATAAACTTGGACAACATTCGTTTTGTGGGCTATGCGTTCCAGATCGAAATGAAATTCAAAGCACATTTTTGTAAGTTTAAGATAAAGGAAGTCCCCGTAATATTTAGGGACCGAACCCGGGGAGAGTCCAAAATGAGTTCCCATATTATTTTCGAAGCCATTTTTGGGGTAATGATATTAAAATTTAAAAGCATTTTTCAAAATCGAAAGTTCCATAAAAAATCGTTTAACCAATACTAGAAGGATTCACCTTAATTTATGTTTCCAATCTAATCCGAAAATGGAGAATATCAACTGCTAATTAAAACCAATAATCCTGATGAAATCAATTTTGATCAAGAATGCAAATATTGTAAATGAGGGAAGGATCATAAAGGGCGATGTGCTGATTGAAGAAGATCGAATTGTAGAAATTGCCGATTCAATCAGCATGAAATCTTCAAACACAAAGATCATCGACGCAGACGAACGCTATTTGATGCCCGGAATGATAGATGACCAAGTCCATTTTCGCGAACCGGGCCTCACTCATAAAGCAACAATCGAAAGTGAATCAAAAGCTGCAATTGCTGGGGGAATAACTTCTTTTATTGAAATGCCCAATACCGTTCCACAAGCCACTACCATTGATCTGCTTGAGCAAAAATTTGAGATAGCTGCAAAAACCTCTTGGGCAAATTATTCCTTTATGTTCGGAGGAACCAACGACAATTTGGATGAAATATTGAAAGTTGATCATAAGAAAGTTGCCGGTCTAAAATTGTTCCTCGGTTCTTCTACGGGAAATATGTTAGTTGATGATCCGAAAACATTGGAGAATATTTTTAGCAAGACTAAATTGCTCATCTCTGTACATTGTGAGGATGAAGCCACAATCAAAAAAAACTTGGATATTTATATGGAGCAATTCGGCGATGATATTCCAATGAAATTTCACCCTGAGATCCGAAGTGCTGAAGCTTGTTTTATTTCTTCTTCAAACGCTATAAAGCTCGCTGAAAAAACTGGTGCTCGACTCCATGTGTTCCATCTTTCAACGGAAAAGGAAACTCATCTCTTTTCCAACAAAAAACCGCTCAATAAAAAGAGAATCACCTCCGAAGTCTGTATACACCATCTGTGGTTTTCAGATGAGGACTATAAAACCAAAGGCTCATTGATCAAGTGGAATCCTGCCATAAAATCAGAACAGGACAGAACGGGGCTTTGGAAAGCACTCTTGGACGACCGGATTGACATTATTGCCACCGACCACGCGCCGCACACATTGGAGGAAAAAAACAACAACTATCTCAATGCCCCCTCCGGTGGGCCAATGGTCCAGCATGCTTTGGTGGCGCTTTTGGAAATGTATCACAAAGAAAAATTATCTTTAGAGAAAATTGTCGAGAAAACAGCGCATAATCCAGCCGTTCTATTCCAAATCAAAGACAGGGGATTTATCCGAAAAGGATATAAAGCCGATTTGGTCTTGGTTGATCTCAATTCGCCATGGGCAGTGAAGAAGGAAAATTTGCTCTATAAATGTGGATGGTCCCCTTTTGAAGGAGTTATTTTTAAATCCCGAGTAACGCATACTTTGGTAAATGGAACCGTGATCTATGAAAATTCAAAATTCACCAGTAAAAGCACAGCCGAAAGATTAATTTTTGATAGAGAATGAAATACTGCATTATCTTCATATTCGCCTTTATTTTAGGGGCTTGCCAAGATGTAAAAACACCAGAAAGGCCAGCAAATCTAATTGACAAAGATAAAATGGCAACCATTTTGGTCGAATCGTATCTAATCAATGCAGCCAAAAGCGTTGATAACAAATCTATTATGGAATCCGGAATAGTTTTGGACTCCGTCTTCTACAGCCGATTTAAGGTGGATAGTCTACAATTTTCACAAAGCAATGCTTATTATGCTGCCAATGTCAATAAATATATGGCTTTATTTGAAGAAGTTGAGTCGCGACTGAACGAAATGCAGCAAAAATTAGACAGTGTTCGGGCTGAAACTATCCCGCTTAAGGATAGCCCTTCCGAATAAAACCCATACTCAAAGTCTATTTTAGAAGTTAATTATCCTGGGTGGACGCTAATTTATCCTTTTCTACAATTCTTCTCAATGTATCATCAAAGGGTGTAAATTCATAGTCCAAGGTTTTTTCCAGTTTGGATGAGTCGTAAACCGATGTTGAAAACATGGAGCGCACGGTTGCTTTGACCAAATTTCTTTTTGTGCCAAATATTTTGGTTGAAAGCCAGTCCATTCCACTCAGAAAATACATCAATGTTTTGGAAATTTCCTTTGTAGGAGGTTTTTTTCCATATAGAATTGCCATTTTGCTTAGGACTTCTTTATAGCTGACGTTTGCGCCAACCACAATAAACTGTTCGTTCTTTATCTGAGATTCCATCAGTTGTGTCATAATTTGTACTAAATCCCTTATGTCCACAACTCCCATTCCTCCAGAGGGATAGAATGGTAATCCGCGCGATCCGATTTTTGTAATTTTCCCACTGCCAGCATCATTTGTGGAAATGCCAAAAATAATACCCGGATTTACGATCACAGCATCCAACCCTTCTTGTGTCCCGCGCCAAACTTCCATTTCGGCGCCGTATTTTGTTATGGCATAAACGTTATTTTTCTCATCTGGATTCCACCAAGTTTCCTCGGTCGTAGGTTGATTATTTGGCGGTGTACCAAATGTTGCCACAGAACTTACATAGCAAATTTTCTTAATTTTATTTGCCAGGCACATATTGACCACATTCGCGGTCCCTTCCTCATTTATCTTTTTTAATACTTTGTAATTGGCTGGATCAAAATCTACAAGTGCCGCACAATGGTAAACTTTTTCCACGCCATTGAAAGCCCCCGACAATGCCGGGATATCAGTGATCTCTGCCAAGACCCATTCAATCTTTCGATAAAGTGTTTCGGCGGCCTCTGGATCATAAAGTTCAAATATTTTTTTCAAGGAGTCTCTATTGCTCCCCTTTCTATATATTGCGCGCACTGCCTTATTATTTTTTAAAAGAAAATAAAGCAAATGCGCACCGACCATACCTGTTCCACCGGTTACCAATTCCATAGAACGAAAATACTGCTTTTCCACTGGAAATGCGAATTGGTAAGGCTAAAAACAGTTGTCTGAATATTACTATGAATTTCTTATGTATTTGCTCAATATTAAAACCTTCATTCTATATTATGAGCTTAGAATCCTATCTTTGTCAAAATTTAAAAAATGGAGCTTAAGAATTTCGTTGATGAACTAAAATGGCGGGGCATGGTCCACGATGTGATGCCAGGAACTGAAGAACATTTAATGGAAAGTATGCGGTCGGCTTATGTGGGTTTTGACCCTACCGCCGATTCACTACATATTGGCAATTTGGTACCCATTATGATGTTGTCATTTTACCAGCGTTCCGGTCACCGGCCCATTGCCTTGGTAGGCGGTGCCACAGGAATGATTGGCGATCCTTCTGGGAAAAGTGCCGAACGAAATTTACTCGATGAAGTTGCTTTGCGGCATAATCAAGAATGTGTGAAAAATCAGCTTTCCCGATTTCTGGATTTCTCTTCAAATGCTGAAAATCGAGCGGTATTGGTAAACAATTACGACTGGATGAAAGAGTTTTCTTTTCTCGATTTCATTAGAAATGTTGGGAAACACATCACGGTAAATTATATGATGGCCAAGGACTCCGTAAAATCACGGCTTAGTGGAGAAAGTGCTGACGGTCTGTCATTCACCGAATTCACCTATCAACTTATACAGGGTTATGATTTTCTCCATTTGTACCGTAACCTTAACTGTACTTTGCAAATTGGCGGCAGCGACCAATGGGGAAATATTACCACCGGCACCGAATTGATCAGAAGAATTGATGGAGGAAAAGGATATGCGCTAACTTGTCCTCTGATGACCAAAAGTGATGGCAGTAAATTTGGAAAGAGCGAAGGCGGGAATATTTGGTTGGATGCGAAAAGAACATCACCTTACAAATTTTATCAATATTGGCTGAACAGCAGCGATGATGATGCTGAAAAATACATAAAAGTGTTCACCTTTTTGGATAAGGAAACCATTTCGTCTTTGATCTTGGAGCATCAAAATGCGCCCCATCTGAGAGGGCTACAAAAACGTTTGGCGGCGGAAGTAACTACGACAGTCCACGGTCTTGAAGAATGTGAAAAAGCAATTGGAGCTTCACAAATTTTGTTTGGAAATGCTACCTCCTCAAGTTTAAAGAATCTTGATCAACAAACATTCCTTGATATTTTTGACGGTGTTCCCCAAACAGAAATATCCAAAAGCGAATTGATCAAAGGCGTTGATATTGTAAACGCTTTGGCTGAAAAATCAGGGTTTTTAAAATCCAATGGCGAAGCGCGAAGAGCATTAAAGGAAAATTCGATTTCTGTAAACAAAGAGAAGGTTTCAGATGGCTTTCAACTGTCTGAAAAAGATTTGATCAATGGGAAGTTTATTCTTTTACAACGAGGCAAAAAAAATTATTTTATTCTCTCTGCAATATAAACGCTCTTTGTCCTTGGTTGACACTATCATAAAAAAAGCCCTCCGGCAATAATTTACCGGAGGACTTAACTAACCAACCAAATTATGAAAAATCATCACTTTTTCACGCTTGGTTTGTCGTAGGTTAATTCAAATGCTTACACCCATTACACGGCTTTTAATGTTAAATATTTCCCTATAAAACTAAAAGATTGCATCCGCGAACGTCGCTGTTATCGAAACGGCCCATTATTTTGAAAGAATTGTTTGCTTCCGCCTTACCTAAATCTTGTGTAGCGATAAAGGCACAGGAATATTTATTGGCCAGATCTATCACATTAATACCCCCGGTTTTGTTTGAAATAAAAGTTTGTGCATCTTCTGGATCGCGGATAAGAATTTTCATCCATGGCGGGCAGGAATACAAGCCATCGCCTTTGGAATAGGCCTGGGAGAGCAACTCGGTCATTCCGTATTCACTGTGGATGTTGTCCACTCCGAAACCAATTTTCAATATATCGTGGAGTTCCGCCTTGATCATTTCTTTTCTTCTGCCCTTCATCCCACCTGTTTCCATAATGATTGTGTTTCTCATTTTGAACTTTTTGATTTCCAACAAATCCAATAGTGCGTACGACACGCCAATGAGAATGGTTTTTTTTCCTTTTGACTCCAAGGAATCTATTTTTTTTATCAAGGAATTCATTTCATATAAATAAAAACCGCTATCTGGATCATTGCTTTCAGCAATCAACTTTTCCACCATATAAATCAGGGAAGATCCTTTGCGTTCCAAATATGAGGGAAGGAGGGCCAAAATTGTATAATCACTTGGCGATCCATATTCTATAGAAAAACCTTTAAGAAAACTTTTCTCATAGATTTTTAGGTCCGCTATCAAATGTTTGCTCGTCGTCATCCCTGTGGTGCCACTACTTGTAAAAACCATTTTTGGTTCCATTCCTTCTGCGATAATCGAACTGGACTTAAAAAATTGTATGGGAAGGAAAGGGATCTGTTCAATATTTTTTATGCTTTTGGGATTGCACCGGAGCAAATCACAGAATTTTCTATAGACGGAAACATTCTCATGTTGATACCGAAAAGTTTCGAGGGCAAGACGATCAAAATCTTCTGGACTATTTATGTTGAAAATTTCATTTTGGAGCATGGTTCTGTGGATCGATTCCCAGGCCAAAATTAGCGAAACCCATCTTATTAAAACGGGGTTTTGGTATCCAAATGAAAAATTGAAAAGCCACACTTTTCTTCAGCTTGTGCGGCTTTCCAATAAAAAAACAATCAATATTAATTTTTCACGATCCGGATGATTTTGGTGTGGTGCTCTCTTTCAGCTTTGACAATGTAAATTTTCTACAAACTAGAACTTTTTACAACTTTCATAGTAATGCGGGGATTGTAAATGTTTTTAGTATATTTCATGTCCCAATTCTAAACTATAAAACTCGATTCTCTTGTGGCTTTTCGTATTGTGTGGCTGTTGTTGTGCTTTTGATTGTAGAAAACTATAGGCATATTTGTCTAAGATGGGTTGTTGCCGAAAATTTGGGACAGAGTAAAACTTCATATAAACTTAATATTAGCTACATATTATAGTCTTATTCTTGCACTATGAATTATGTATAGAAATCAGTAAATGAAATTTGATGGAAAACAAGGATATTAAAATTTTAATTGTTGATGACGAGCCCGATATTATTGAGATTATTCGCTATAATCTGGCAGCGGAAGGATATGTTATAAAAACTGCAAAAAATGGTCGTGAAGCCATTTCCGCTGCAATAAAAACGAATCCGCAACTTATACTTCTTGATATCATGATGCCCAAGATGGATGGAATGGAAGCTTGTAGAAGAATTCGTGAAATCCCGGAACTTAGGGATACTGTGATCGCGTTTTTAACAGCTCGTGGCGAGGAATATTCGGAATTGGCAGGGTTTGAAGCTGGCGCTGATGATTACATCGCCAAACCAATTAAGCCTAAGGTTTTGGTAGGAAGAGTAAAAGGACTCCTTCGAAGATTTAAGTTGCCGGAAACTGAAAAGGAAATTAAATTTGGAGATCTAACCATCGTTCAGGAAGAATACAAAATTCTTATCGGCGATGAGGAAATGCCCCTTCCAAAGAAGGAATTTGAACTGTTGAGCTTATTGGCCTCCCAGCCGGGAAAAGTATTCAGACGCGAAGATATCTTGAACAAAATATGGGGTTCTGAGGTTATCGTTGGTGATCGCACCATTGATGTCCACATCCGTAAGTTGCGGGAAAAAATTGGTGATGAGAAATTCAAAACAGTAAAAGGGGTGGGCTATAAGTTCGAGTACAATAATTAGTGGGCTATATAAAAAAGCATAAACCGGTTCTATTTTCAGCATTATTGATTGCCCTGTGCAATACTATAATTGCTGCGGGCTTATTTTATTTTTATGCCGAAGAACTTTCCTTTTGGTTACTGGTATATTTTGTAATTGTTGCCCTTATCTCTTTTTTTATTATGCAAATCAGGTTAGAAAAAACCATGAATGATCGTATCAAAAAGATATACAACGATGTACGGATTTTGGATGAAAACGGTCTAACCAATACACCAATCACCACCGATCTTGAAACGCTCACCCATGAAGTGGAACGCTTTGCGCATGACAAAAAAATGGAGATCGAGATCCTGAACGCCCGCGAAAACTACCGGAAGGAATTTATGGGAAACGTTGCCCATGAACTTAAAACCCCACTATTTACAGTCCAAGGCTATATACTCACTCTTTTGGAAGGGGCAATGAAGGACAAAAAAGTCCGCAAAAAATATCTGCAGGGAGCCAGCAAAGGAGTGGAAAGATTGGTCCACATTGTCAAAGACCTTGATATGATCACCAAACTTGAATCGGGAGGATTGACGCTCGAACGCAACAATTTGGATATTGTATTGCTGATAAAAAATGTGTTTGAACTTCTGGAAATGAAAGCTTCCAAAAAAAACATTACCCTTACTTTGGACAAGGAATATCCATTCCCAATTACTGTAAATGCAGATTTGGAACGCATTCAACAAGTGCTGATCAATCTGATGGTCAATTCTATTAAATACGGAAAAGAGGACGGCACTACCGAGGTGGCCATAGAAAAGCTCAAAAATGATAAAATTCTTGTTCGGATTACTGACAACGGAGAAGGAATCGCAAAGGAAAACTTAGTTCGGATTTTTGAACGTTTCTACCGAATTGATAAAAGCGGATCAAGAAAAGAGGGCGGCAGTGGACTGGGCCTATCGATAGTCAAACATATCGTAGATGCACACGGAGAAAAAATTTACTTAGAAAGTCAACTCGGAATAGGATCGGAATTTTCATTTACTTTAGAAAAGGGAAAATAAAGTTTCATAACTTTCACGAGGATGCAAAAATGGCTTTAATCCCTTATAAACAGTCACTTCGTTAAGTCTGGACATCTTAAATTTGCTTTGTGGGCAAAATGGTGCAATTCCTTGGTATTTCATTCGTCGTGCCAAATATTCCTGTTCATATTGTCCAGGCGTGGGAACAAAAAACGCTTTTTTCTCCAAAAAACATAGATCCATTATGCTGGAGTATCCTGAACGGGAAATGACCACCTTACTTTGGTTTATGTAGTCTGAAAGTTCCTTCCCTTGCATAAAATTCACAGTTTTTATACTCCCATTGGTTGTCCATACTTGGTTTTTTTCCACAACTCCGCGCACAAGCACTATCGATTTTTCGCTATGAATCAATTCCCTTATCAGTATGTTTTCAAAAAGAGTCCGTTGGGGCTCGGGGCCCGAGATTATTGCCAATATATCAATTCCTTGGAGCTGTGGTTTTTTTTCCATCCGGCTTACAATGCCAAAATATTTTATGGGAAAACTCGGATTCGACAGCCGACCCATTTTGCCGCTATGGTTCAAGGCTGCATTGTTCACATCGGGAACCCAGCAAACATCGAACTTCTTTATAATACTTTGGTGCAGCCAGCTGCTGATAAAAGTGGTGCTTCCAGTAATCACCTTCAGTTGATGGGTAATATACACAGAAGGAATCCCGGCCATACGAACACCAAATCGACCATCGCTAATAATTCCGTCAATTGGTTGTTCTTCAATCCATTGACGAACTATCTTCTCTTCTGCGAGCATCGTTCTGTAAAGCTTTGGAAGGTTGTAGATCATCTTCAGCTTAAAAAAAAAGCCGTGGGAAGTATATTGAATGCCGTAGGAGGGAAGCTCAATGGACTCTAGAGATGGAAATTGTTTTCTTAAAAGCTCTAAAGAACCTCCGTCCGAAGCAATTATTACTTCGAAATTTTTTTCCAATAAAGCATTGATAATGGGAATACATCGAGTGGCATGGCCCAAACCCCAGTTTAAGGGAGCCACCATTATCTTTTTCATTATAGTAGTTTTAAAGGATTTGGTGGTTGAATAGAGGATTCACCGTCGAATTAAGATGATTAATCTTCTATTAGCAATTATTTCTTTTCAGTGGGAAAGTAAAGATAACAAGAAATTTTGAATCCCTGAAACTTTAAGTTCGTGACTATCAAAAATCTGGCGTCTATTTGAAAGACCCTTAAAGAAACGGCCATTTATTTTGTTAGCTTTGCAAGTTGAAAGAAAGGAACCTGTGGGCAGTAAAAATAAACTGAAACGATTCAAGGAAAACGAAACCTTTTCGAATGTGGTCCAACCCTCACGCGAAGAGGTTCTTGAAGGTTCTTGGGAATTGAAAGGAAATTGGCGCAAAGATTTCTTCAAAAACGAAGATCCCTTAATCCTCGAATTGGGATGCGGAAAAGGCGAATACACTATAAATCTCGCAAAACTTTATCCAGACTCAAACTTTTTGGGGCTTGATATTAAAGGAGCTCGATTTTGGCGCGGTGCAAAAACTGCCATTCAGGAAAATATTCCAAATGTTGGCTTTTTACGCACACAAATTGAACTCGTGGATTTTATATTTGAGGAAAATGAAGTAGATGAAATATGGATTACGTTCCCCGACCCCCAGATCAAATACAAGCGTACAAAACATAGGTTGACCAATTTTGAATTTCTTCAGAAATATAGAAAAATCCTGAAACCCGGAGGAGTTGTACATTTAAAGACCGATAGTGAATTTATGCACGGATATACCTTGGGCCTGTTACATGGAATGAATGAAATTGTGGAATTTGCCGCTCATGATGTTTACGGAAGTGACGGTTCGCCAAATGTAGTAACGGAAATACAAACATTCTATGAGCAGCAATATCTGGAGCAAGGAAAAAAGATTACTTATTTGCGGTTCAGATTCCGTTAGGTTTTACTATATTCACTATTAAACAAATGCCTTTCCATGGCGATATTTTTCAATTTCCTTATAGGATTTCTCGGGGCTTTGATTGGGGTGGTGCCCCCGGGCCTCATAAACATGTACGCAGCCAAAATAAGCATGAAAGAAGGCCAAAAAAAGGCGATCCTCTTTTCGGTCGGCGTATGCGTAACTGTAATGATCCAAACCTATATCGCACTGCTGTTCGCACGTTATATCGAAATGCATCCGGATATAGTAAATATGCTCCAAAAAGTTGCTCTGGGCATTTTTATAAGTCTTACGGTTTACTTTGTTTTCATCGCAAAAGATACACGTCGAGAAATTCGGGATAGCAGCACATATTCTAAAACCAACCGTTTCTTTTCAGGAATTTTTAT
>CAZMDY010000034.1:0-14848 GCA_964565295.1 uncultured Aequorivita sp.
GCAATTTTTCCTTTCCTCTGGAATACAACAGCGGCTATGATATGTACCATGCCCGTTTCAATAGGCACACAGGTGCCATCATCAGCATGGATACCCTTGCTAGCAGTTGGGGGGGAGCGGAGTACGCCCGTGCTATAGCAACCGACCGGCGCGGCAATGTCTATATAGGCGGGGAGTTCCAGGGCAAGATCTATGCGGGCAGCGACACCCTTACCAATATCCACAGCGGGGGCGTTGGCACTGATTTTTTCCTGGTCAAGTCCGGGCAGGCCAACTGCAACGGACAACCGATAACCGATAACAGACAACAAATTTCAAAATCACTCCCCACTCAAAAGAAAAGCCAACACGTTTTTCTCGATCCGCGCTTGGATGTTTTCTGTGGGCGCCTTGATAAATTTTTCGCCCGTAATGTTTTCGTAAAGCTCGATATATCGTTCGGAAACCATTTGCACAAATTCATCAGTCATTTGGGGAACTTGCTGTCCTTCAAGCCCCTGAAACCCATTTTCAATCAGCCATTGTCGCACGAACTCTTTTGAAAGTTGCTTCTGGGGCTGATTGTTATTTTGACGCTCTTCATACCCTTCAGCATAAAAATAACGTGAGGAATCCGGAGTGTGGATTTCATCGATCAGGACAATTTCTCCTGCTGCTGTTTTTCCAAATTCATATTTTGTATCGACCAATATCAACCCTCTTTCAGCCGCGATCTCACTTCCTCGTTGAAAAAGTTTGCGTGTATAATCTTCAAGAATGAGGTAGTCCGCTTCCGAAACAATTCCTCTTTTTAGAATGTCTTCCCGTGAAATATCTTCGTCATGATCGCCCATTTCTGCTTTGGTGGCAGGGGTTAGTATAGGTTCCGGAAATTTATCGTTCTCTTTCATTCCTTCAGGCATTGGAACTCCGCACAGACTGCGTTTTCCAGCTTTGTATTCCCGTGCCGCATGCCCACTGAGATAACCCCGGATTACCATTTCTACTTTAAAAGGTGTGCAAGCTTCGCCTATCGCAACATTTGGATCGGGAGTAGCAATCAACCAGTTAGGAACGATATCTTCGGTTTCCCGCATCATTTTGGTGGCTATTTGGTTCAGAATCTGTCCTTTGTACGGAATCCCTTTTGGCATGATAACGTCAAAAGCACTCAATCTATCCGTTGCGACCATTAAAAGCATATTGTTTGCCAATGTATAGACTTCGCGCACTTTTCCGTGATAAACGCTTTTTTGGCCGGGGAAATTGAAATTTGTTTGGGTAATGGTATTCATTTGATTCGGGATGCTGATTTGTTAATTCGGGATTTGCAGTAATTTTCTATCGTCAATCCACATTTTCGATTTTCTTATAAGCAGCGATTACGTCCTTTACCAACCTGTGGCGGATCACATCCTTATCGTCCAAATAGATCATCCCCACTCCATTTACATCCTTTAAAACCAACAGTGCTTCCTTTAATCCAGAAATCACCCTCCGCGGAAGATCAATTTGTCCGGGATCGCCGGTAATCATAAACTTGGCGTTCTTTCCCATTCGAGTCAAAAACATTTTCATTTGAGCGTGGGTGGTGTTTTGGGCCTCATCCAAAATAACGAATGCATTGTCCAAAGTGCGGCCCCGCATAAAGGCCAGCGGTGCAATTTGTATTACTCCTGTTTCAATATGGGATGCCAATTTTTCGGCAGGGATCATATCGCGAAGTGCATCGTAGAGCGGCTGCATGTAGGGATCTAATTTTTCTTTTAGATCGCCCGGAAGGAATCCCAGGTTCTCTCCTGCCTCAACTGCGGGCCGGGTCAGGATTATTCGTTTCACCTCCTTATCTTTCAATGCTTTTACGGCCAAAGCCACGCCAGTATACGTTTTTCCCGTTCCAGCAGGACCGACGGCAAAGACCATGTCGTTTTTGGACATCAATGTCACCAGCTTTCTTTGGTTGGCGGTCTGGGCCTTTACGGGTTTTCCGCTTACCCCATGCACGATAACGTCGCCACTGCTCACCGGAGTTTCGTATTCCTCGCGGTTCCGGCTCAATACTACGCGTTCAATGACATTCTCATCAAGTTTGTTGTATTTGGCATATTGCTCCAACAGCATCGTCATCCGGCGGTCAAATTCCTCCAGCTCCTCTTCTTCGCCGTAGGCTTTTATCTTATTGCCGCGAGCCACAATTTTAAGCTTCGGAAAATATTTTTTCAACAATTCAATATTGGCGTTCTCAAGTCCAAAAAATTCCCTAGGGCCAATTTCTGTAAGTTCAATGATAAGTTCGTTCAAAAGTTGCGCTTTATTTTAGTAATTATATTTTGCAAATAACACTTTAGACTCCCAGGGAAACATTTAAAAATCCTGGTGAAGTTCCTTGGATGGAATAATATTTTATTCCACAGAAATAGTTTTTGTCACTAACAAAAGTAACCTATTTTTGTGGTACTTGATTTAATAAAATATCAACAATTTTTATGGCAATAATTACGCTTACTACTGACTTTGGTGAAAAAGATCATTTTGTGGGAGCTGTAAAAGGGGCGATTTACACCGAAATGGAGGACGCCAAAATTGTTGATATTTCCCATTCCATATCCCCGTTCCATCTGCACGAAGCTTCATATATCATCCAGAATGCCTATAAGAGCTTCCCAAACGGCACCATCCACATTATAGGAGTAGATTCGGAACTCAGTCCAGAGAACAAGCACATTGCAATGTTGATGGATGATCATTATTTTATCTGTGCCGACAACGGGATTATTTCAATGCTCACCGCGGAAATCCGTCCAGAAAAAATCGTGGAGATAAATATCCACGACCGGATTACCAGTAATTTTCCAGTTTTGGATGTTTTTGTAAAAGTTGCCGGACATTTGGCCCGAGGCGGAACATTGGAAGTGATCGGAAAGCCTATTTCTGAAATAAAGGAAATGAAAGGAATCCGGCCCGTGGTGAACAAGAATGACGAACAGATTATTGGAAATATAGTTTATATAGACAATTACGGAAATGCTGTCAGTAATATAAGCAAAAAGCTTTTTGACCAAGTAGGGCGCGGCCGAAAGTTCACGATCGGATTCAGATCGATCGAGCTCACTAAGATACACAACAACTATAGCGATGCAATCAACTTTGACAGTCCTCCGGATAAACGGGAAGAAGGTGGAAAAAAACTTGCGCTCTGGAACTCGTCGGGCTATTTGGAGTTGGCAATATACAAAAGCAATCCGACTACCGTGGGCGGTGCAGCCAGCCTTTTTGGCTTAAAATTCAGGGATTCAGTAACAGTTAATTTTGCTTTTGACGAAAAAACCATCGCTTAAAAACTTTGAATATTTGTCCGAGAAAGTTGTATTTTGTCAAAAACCAAAAAAATTAGACCCATGTTTACACGAATCGTGAAAATGGAATTTGAAGCCGAAAACGTTTCTTCTTTCCTTACAAATTTTGACAAGGTAAAAGATAAGATCGTCAATTTTGAAGGATGTTGTTTCCTGGAACTTTATCGTGACAAAACCGATGGAACAATCTTTTTCACCTACAGCCGTTGGAGGGATGTGGCCGATTTGGAAAATTATCGGAAAAGTCCACTTTTCCGAGAAGTTTGGGGCCAAACCAAACCTTTATTCAGTAAAAAGGCAAAAGCTTGGAGCGTGGATACCTTGGTCAGCATTCCGTAAAACAAAAATTAAAAACATAATTCATGGCGTATTATTGCCGTTTATAAAATTAGATGATATCAATTGTAAAACGTGAAATAAATTCTTTCTTCTCCAGTACAATTGGGTATTTGGTAATCGCCCTGTTTCTAATGGTCAATGGACTGTTCCTTTGGGTTTTCAAGGGAAACTTCAATATTTTGGACTCCGGTTTTGCCGATTTATCCCCTTTTTTTGAATTGGCGCCGTGGGTTTTGATCTTTTTGATTCCCGCAGTATGTATGCGCGCTTTCAGTGATGAAATGAGGATGGGAACCATGGAACTTTTGTTAACCAAACCTATTTCTCTTAGCGATATTGTTTTGGGAAAATACCTAGGAGCGGTTGCACTTATCATCATTGCACTTATTCCCTCGGGATTGTATGTCTATACCATTTCAGCGCTTGGGAACCCAGGAGGCAATTGGGATGTGGGAAGTACCATCGGTTCGTATATAGGACTTTTGTTCTTGGTTTTTGCCTATACCTCCATCGGGATATTTTCCTCTACGCTATCCCAAAACCAGATCGTTGCCTTTATGATCGCAGTGTTTCTTTGTTTTGGTCTTTATTACGGTTTTGATGGATTTTCGTTTTCAACTTTCGATATTTCAGGACTGGGAATGAAAGCTCATTTTGACAGCGTAGCGCGCGGTGTTTTGGACACTCGGGACCTACTCTATTTCCTGAGCGTTACCCTGTTTTTTATATTTTCGACCATTTTTAAATTAAAAACAAATAATGGCAGGCTCAATTAAAAAACATATTATTTTTTTGGCACTGCTATTAGGCGGATTATTAGTTCTGAATTTTGTGGGAAATCAATTCTACAAACGTTTTGACCTAACGCAAGACAAACGGTTTACCCTTTCCGAGGAAGCCAAGGAAATCGTTGGTCCAGTGGATTCGCCAATTCTTGTCGAAGTTTTTTTAAAAGGCAATTTTCCACCTGAATTTCGAAAACTTCAAAAGGAAACGGAGCAAATGCTGGAGGAGTTTGCAGCATATAATCGAAATATAAATTTCCTTTTTGTCAATCCTATGGAAGAAGGCATGGAAGACCTTCAACAGCAATTTGCGGAACAAGGAATGACCCCTATGCAACTTTCGGTTATGGAAGGTGGCAAACAGAGCACCGAAATTATATATCCTTGGGCATTGGCGCACTATAACGAAAAAACGGTAAAAATCCCTTTGTTGAAGACCCAATTGGGCGCCACTTCCGAAGAACGGGTCAACAGTTCGCTGCAGAACCTACAATATGCATTCGCGGATGGATTTAAAAAACTGACTACTGAAAAGTCCAAAAAAGTAGCCGTTCTAAAAGGGAACGGACAATATGACGATCGTTTTATTGCAGATTTTTTCTCAACCTTGAGGGAGTATTATTTTATTGCACCATTTACGCTAGATTCGGTAAGTGCGGACCACAACAAGACCCTCAAGGCATTAAACGATTTCGATCTAATAGTTGTTGCCCAACCCACAGAGGCTTTTAGTGATGCAGAGAAATATATTCTGGATCAATATATTATGAATGGAGGCAAATCGCTATGGCTCCTGGATGCCACAGAAACCATAATAGATCCTCAATCGGGAAATGCGTTTGCTTTTGGAAAAGAACTGAACCTCAACGACTTTTTCTTTAAATATGGAATTCGCATAAATCCAAACTTGGTCAAGGATGTGTATTCTGCGCCGATCCTTCTAGCCTCCGGAGAAGAACGGGAATCGCAATATAATCGCTATCCATGGTTTTTCAGTCCTTTGAGCAGCAGCGCAAACAACCATCCTATTGTGTCGAATATAGAAGCTGTTAAATTTGATTATGCCAGCGCAATCGACACCTTGCCAAATGACATCAAGAAAACCGTGCTTTTATCTACTTCCCCACTTACAAAAACTGTTGGCCTTCCTTATGAAATAAATTACGATAACGAAATTCCAGAAAACCTTCAGATCATTGGCGAAGGCCCAGACCCAAACGAATATAATGCCGGTGAAATTCCCTTAGCGGTACTATTGGAAGGAAATTTTACTTCTGTCTATAAAAATCGAGTGAAACCACTGAAATTGGATAATGGACTTGACAATATCGACGAAGGAAAAAATTCACAGATGGTTGTAATTAGCGATGGCGATGTTATAAAAAACCAGATGCAGGGAAACAGACCTTTGGAATTGGGATTTGACAAAAGCACCAATTCCTTCTATGGAAATAAAGAATTTTTGATCAATACGGTCAATTACCTGTTGGACGATAGTGGACTTATAAACATTCGGACACGACGAATTGCCGTTCCCTTTCTCGATATCCATAAAACAATCGAGGAAAGAACGAAATGGCAAGCAGTTAACCTATTGACACCATTGGGGTTACTGTTTTTATTAGGCATTGGCTTCACTTTATATCGCAAAAATAGATTTACACGATAAATGTTAATAAGTTTGTTTTAATCAAAACATCATTTGAAATATATTTGTAGTTGTTACGGCCATGCGAGCCTCTTAATTCATAATCAATACAAATCAGAAGACATCAACCTTTTGAAAACCATTTCATAAAAATCAAAATAATGAAATTCATCGTATCGAGTTCCTATTTATTAAAGCACCTTCAGGTTTTGGGAGGAATACTTAACAATAGCAATACCTTGCCCATTCTGGACAATTTCTTGTTCAATCTGGAGGGAAATAGCCTAAGTGTTTCCGCTTCCGATCTAGAAACCACAATCACATCAAAATTGGAAGTGGAGAGTACTGAACAAGGAAAAGTGTGCATTCCTGCAAAATTGTTGTTGGAAACCCTTAAAACGTTCCCAGAACAGCCGCTGACCTTTATTGTAGAGGAAAACAATACGATAGAAATTAGCTCAAACCACGGAAAATATGCCCTGGCCTATGCCAATGCGGAAGAATTCCCGAATGTGGTAGAATTAAAAGATCCGTCATCAACCGTAATACAAGGAGATGTGTTGGCAACAGCCATAAGCAAAACTATTTTTGCCTCTGGCAATGACGATTTACGACCCGTAATGAGCGGTGTTTTCTTCCAGTTCTCAACCGAAAGCCTCATTTTCGTCGCTACCGATGCGCATAAATTGGTGAAATATACCAGAGACGATCTCAGTGCATCACAAACAGCCGAGTTCATTATGCCGAAGAAACCGTTGAACCTCCTGAAAAACATTCTTGCCGGAAGTGAAGACGATGTAATCATTGAATACAACGAAAGCAATGCAAAGTTCATTTTCGACAATACCGAAATGGTCTGCCGTTTGATCGATGGAAAATACCCAAACTACGAAGCGGTTATTCCAAAAGAAAACCCTAACAAACTGGTAATGGACAGAAATTTGCTGCTGAATTCCGTACGCCGGGTTTCTATCTTCTCCAGCAAGACAACCCACCAGATCCGGTTGAAAATCGCAGGTGCAGAATTGAACATTTCCGCAGAAGATATAGATTTCAGCAACAAAGCTGAAGAACGGTTGACCTGCGATTATCAAGGCGACGATATGCAGATCGGCTTCAACAGCCGTTTCCTCACCGAAATGCTGAACAACCTTGGCAGTGATGAAATATCCTTGGAAATGAGCTTCCCAAACCGCGCCGGAATTCTAACTCCGGTTGATGGCCTGGACGAAGGAGAAACCGTGACCATGTTGGTAATGCCGGTGATGCTGAACTAAGAGCTTACGAAAAAATGAATTGCTCAGCGTAGGCTGAGAAGTCAAATTTTCGATTTCATATTCAAAAGTCCGCTGTTATGGCGGACTTTTTTGGATAGTATCTTTTACTTAATGGCTCTTTAAAACATTGAGCAATCAACTAAATAGGAGAATGAAATAGTATCCTGCAATGTAGTCTGTATCAATTCGGTTTTGCTGTGATAGTCGCTATTACTATATCCTGTGGTATAATGGAAATTTAATTTTACTGCTGCATTGGGTTTACTGTCCAAATAAACTATTGCAGTTGTATCGACCGCACGAATACTTGCTTGACGAAAATTCGAATACCCGGTTTCCACAACCTCATTGTCTATCAATAATGGAGGATTGTTATTATTTCGAACCTCAAGGCTGAGCTTAATTTTCACTGGTCTCCAGGCGTCCATATTCCTCATATTTGTTTCTCCTGGAACTATTGGGCCATAGTCGTGAATAAAATTTGTGTGATAAGGAAAACCGTAATAAACTTTTTCGAACCCGTAGTCTTTTCCATCTTTGATGTAATCAAATTCTATTTCGTAGTTGCCTAATGCATCTGTAAGTACCGTTGCTACTTCCTCACTTTGTATACCACTGCCGCCCAGAGTTACAAATATGGAAGAACGGATTAACCTAACTTCAAAATTAGGAATGTTCTTGTTTCTTTGAACGTCCGATACATTTCCGCTAACTATGGTTCTTACCCTTTCAAACTCAACAGTGTCCTTATCCATTTCACAAGCGATAAGAAGTAACGAAATCATCACCAAAAAAACCTTAGCATAATCTAATCTATAAATTTTCATAATGATTGATTTTTTTCGCTAATTGAATTATAAAGGTAACGAAAATAGCTCTTTGTTTATTTTATTCTATAACCGTCCATCTAAAATCCGACGTTTTCTGATTATTTTTTTCTCCCATACTTTCAATTTCTTCAACCTTTAAACTGTATCAAAGTTAATAGTACCTTTGCACCCAATGACACACACAGACACCATAGTAGCATTGGCAACACCCTCGGGGGCGGGCGCAATCGCTGTAATCCGGCTTTCTGGACCGGAGGCTATTTCCATTGCCACTGCCCTATTCTCTTCCGTTTCGGGAAAAAAACTTTCCGATCAAAATTCGCATACCGTTCATTTGGGCCATATAAAAGACGGCGAAAAAGTAATTGACGAAGTGCTCGCAACCATTTTCAAAAACCCCAACAGCTATACCGGCGAAAATGTAGTGGAGATTTCTTGCCACGGAAGCAATTACATCCAACAGGAAATCATTCTATTATGCCTGCGCAATGGCTGCAGAATGGCGCAAGGAGGAGAATTTACATTACGTGCTTTCCTCAACGGCAAAATGGATCTCAGCCAAGCCGAAGCCGTAGCCGATCTGATTTCCAGTGACAGTGCCGCCAGCCATCAACTGGCAATACAGCAAATGCGCGGCGGATTTTCTTCGGAAATAAAAAAATTGCGCGAGGAACTTTTAAACTTCGCTTCCCTCATTGAGCTCGAATTGGATTTTGCGGAAGAAGACGTAGAATTTGCAGATAGAGAAGAATTCCAGAAACTCATCTCCAGAATTACAACCGTTTTAAAAAGACTTATAGATTCCTTTGCCACCGGAAATGTATTAAAGAATGGAATTCCGGTGGCCATTGTAGGCGAACCAAACGTTGGGAAATCAACGCTGCTAAATGCACTATTGAATGAAGAGCGTGCCATTGTAAGCGACATTGCCGGGACAACAAGAGATACCATTGAAGATGAAATAACAATAGGTGGTATCGGATTTCGATTTATTGATACTGCCGGCATCCGCGATACGAAAGATGTTATTGAAGGCTTGGGAATCCGTAAAACCTTCGAGAAAATAGAGCAGGCCCAAGTGGTAATCTATCTTTTTGATGCTGAAAAGTTTCAGGTCTCCGGCTCCAAATTTCAAATGGAAATCGAAACAATCAGAAATAAATATCCACTCAAAAATCTGATTATCGCTGCCAATAAAGTGGATAAGCTTTCCAAAGAAGAAATAAAAAATCTGCAATCCTCAATCAGCAATCTCCAGTTGGTATCTGCCAAAAAGGAAATCGGTCTAAAGGAATTGGAGGCCCAACTGCTGGACTTTGTAAACACAGGAGCCCTGCGCAACAATGAGACCATAGTTACAAATTCCCGCCATTACGACGCCCTTTTAAAAGCCTTGGAGGAAATCATAAAAGTACAGGAAGGAATCGACGCCAACCTCAGCGGCGATCTTTTGGCCATAGACATCCGGCAAGCACTATATCACTTCGGGGAAATAACAGGGCAAGTATCTAACGATGAGTTGCTTGGTAATATTTTTGCTAATTTTTGCATCGGGAAGTAAGTGAAAATTTTTATTAAAAAATCCATGATGGAACTTAAGCCAAAGGCAATTGGATTTTGGAGAACCAAGGTTGAGGCAATTCCTGCTATGATTCCAATTATATATTTAATTCCCAATCTAGAAAATTTTAACATCAAAAAGAATAGGATCATTTAAGGACCCAAAAAATAAATAAAAATCACGAAACAAATCCTTACCCTTCCAGTGGGCTATACCAGACACGGAGGACGATTTTATTCCAATGTTTATGAAATTCAAAATTTCGTTAGAGCACGAAAAAAAGACTAAAAAAACCCTGAAAAATTAATTTCAGGGTCCTTACAAAGTTTAGTTAAGAAGCGCTTCAAACTTCTTATTTTGGTAATCTATAACACTTAAAGCCATCGAATAATCCAGAAGAAATCTAACGGTTTCCTCTTTTGGAACGAGTTTTTTATTCACGTCGTCCATCCGTGATGTATCGGAGTATAATTTTTGCATAGGGTATGGTTTTGAGGTTATTACTCTAAAATAACGCAGCAAAAAATACTTTATTGCCTTAGTTGGTCAATATAATATTATGCTTCTCAATGACCTTTCGCAAATTGATTAGGGCATAGCGCATCCGTCCCAATGCAGTATTGATACTGACACCGGTTTGCTCACTGATTTCCTTAAAACTCATGTCCTTATAAATCCGCATTACCAAAACAGTTTTTTGGTCCTCAGGCAATTCCTCGATCAATTTTCTAACATCTTCCTCTACTTGACCCTTTATAATCCGTTTTTCAATGTTCAGCGAATTATCGCTCAATACTGAAAAAATATTAAAATCGTTATTGTTCTCAAATTTGGGCATACGGCTGTTTCTCCTAAAATGGTCGATGACCAAATTATGGGCAATGCGCATCACCCAAGGAAGAAATTTTCCTTCTTCGTTGTAGGCTCCTTTTTTAAGGGTTTTGATGACCTTTATAAATGTGTCCTGAAAAATATCCTCAGAAACATCCCGGTCATAAACCTTGGAATAAATAAAACTGTAAATCCGTTGCTTGTGGCGCTCTATAAGCTCGCAAAGGGCAGATTCATTACCGTGTATATACGCGTTTACCAAAAACGCATCAGTGGCTTCTTGCTTCATGTCAGTACTTCTTTAATAAATAAACAACAAAAGTTCGGTTGTTTGGTTATAATGTTTATTTGTCAAAAGTAATGATCTGCAATAGGCGAAAAATTTTTGTATGAATCTTTTAGAAGCGGTAAATATAATAATAATCGACCATTACAACCAAAAATAAAGTTAAAATTAATTCATGGAATATTTTTGCACCCTCTTAAGGAGGCGGCACAAAGTGAAGTGGTATCTTTGCCAAAAGCATCTAAACTAAGATTAAACAAATTGGAAATCGACACCATTGACACCAAAAAGCACATCTTTATACAGGGGGCAAAACTACACAACCTCAAGAATATCTCTGTTGCCATTCCGCGCAACAAACTGGTGGTTATAACCGGTCTTTCCGGCAGTGGGAAATCCAGTTTGGCCTTTGATACGCTTTATGCCGAAGGCCAACGCCGATATGTGGAAAGCCTTTCCAGTTATGCCCGTCAATTTCTGGGAAGATTGGACAAGCCAAATGTCGATTCAATTAAGGGAATAGCACCCGCCATTGCCATTGAACAAAAAGTAAACTCAACAAATCCAAGGTCCACCGTTGGGACTACCACAGAGGTTTACGACTATTTAAAACTGCTCTACACCCGAATCGGAAAGACCATTTCCCCCGTTTCGGGAAGAGAAGTGAAAAAGGACACAACGACCGATGTGGTGAATTTCGTAAGAACATTCCCGGAAGGCGCAAAACTCCTCCTCCTCTCCCCCGTACACTTAGAAGAAGGGAGAAGCATGCAGAACAAAATCCAAACCTTGGCACAACAAGGATATTCCCGCCTAAAAATCAAGGATAAAGTTGTCCGTATCGATAGCTTGGATGCAAAATCCTTATCGAGTTCCATAGCATTGGTAGTGGACAGAATCATTGTAAAAAACGAGGAGGATTTCTACAACCGACTGGCAGATGCCGTTGAAATGGCTTTTTTTGAAGGAAAAGGCGAATTGTATATCGAAGACCTGTCATCCAAGAAACTCACCGAATTCAATAATCGATTTGAAGCGGATGGAATGACTTTTATGGAACCCAATGTCCATCTCTTTAGTTTCAACAACCCGTATGGTGCCTGCCCTGTATGCGAAGGATACGGGGATGTAATTGGAATCGATTCGGATTTAGTGATTCCGAACACCGCATTATCTGTATATGAAAACGCCATTTTCCCATGGCGGGGCGAAAGTATGGGCTGGTATCGGGACCAATTGGTAAATAACGCCTACAAATTTGATTTTCCCATCCACAAACCGTGGTTTCAACTGACTGAGGAACAAAAGCAAGTGGTTTGGGATGGCAATAAATACTTTGAAGGACTAAATGCGTTCTTTTCCTTTTTGGAATCGAAAAGCTATAAAATCCAAAACAGGGTGATGCTTTCCCGATATCGAGGCAAGACGAAATGTTCGGTCTGCAAAGGAAAACGCCTTCGACCCGAAGCTGGGTATGTCAAAATAAATGGTACGGCTATTCAGGAATTGGTAGAACTTCCATTGGATAAAGCAGCAGATTTTTTCAAAAACCTAGAGCTTTCAGAATATGACGCCAAGGTGGCAAAACGTCTGTTAGTAGAAATAAATAACAGAATCGGATTTTTAAGGGATGTCGGTTTGGGGTATTTAACCCTTAATCGAAAATCAAACACCCTATCAGGAGGGGAATCACAGCGTATTAACCTCGCAACATCCTTGGGAAGTAGCCTTGTCGGCTCCATGTATATATTGGACGAACCCAGCATCGGCCTACATCCAAAAGATACCGAAAGACTTATCGAGGTTCTAAAATCGTTACGCGATCTTGGCAATACCGTTATCGTCGTGGAACACGATGAGGACATAATGAAAGCTGCGGATGAAATTATAGATATTGGCCCGGAAGCCGGTACTTTTGGTGGCGAAGTGGTGGCACAGGGAAATTATGATGAAATATTAAAATCCGATAGCCTTACCGCAAAATATCTAAATGGCGAAATGGAAATTGAGGTCCCGAAGACACGGCGGACATCAAAGAACAAAATTGTCATTACTGGGGCGCGACAAAACAACTTAAAAAACATCGACATTACGTTTCCTTTACAGGTTTTTACCGCCGTAACGGGAGTTTCAGGAAGCGGAAAAAGTACGCTGGTCCGGAAGATCCTCTACCCTGCCCTGTTGCGAGAAATAGGAGGATACGGCGAAAAGGCCGGCCAGTTTTCCGAAATAAAAGGCGATTTCAAAACAATCAAAAGTATTGAGTTCATTGACCAAAATCCCATTGGCCGTTCCAGTCGCAGCAATCCGGTAACCTATATTAAAGCGTATGACGATATCCGAAATCTATTTGCCAACCAAAAACTTTCTGACATCCGAAACTACAGGCCAAAACATTTCAGTTTCAACGTAGATGGCGGACGCTGCGAAACCTGCAAGGGCGAAGGCGAAGTTACCATAGAGATGCAGTTTATGGCCGATGTCCATTTAGTCTGTGAGGTCTGTAATGGCAAGCGCTTTAAAAAGGAAGTGCTGGAAGTTACTTTTCAAAATAAAAATATAGACGACATCCTCACAATGACCGTAGATGATGCCGTAGCTTTTTTCAGGGAACACAAAGAAGATAAAATCGCAGCCAAACTACAACCTTTGCAGGACGTGGGACTTGGGTATGTTCAATTGGGACAAAGCTCCTCCACCCTATCCGGCGGCGAGGCACAACGCATCAAGCTCGCTTCTTTTCTAGTAAAGGGAACCACAAAGGAAAAGACCGTTTTCATTTTTGATGAGCCCACTACCGGACTCCATTTCCACGACATCAAGAAGCTTCTGGCTTCTTTTTATGCCTTACTGGAAATAGGCCATACGGTAATCGTGGTGGAACATAATCTCGATTTGATAAAATGTGCGGATCACATCATAGACCTAGGCCCCGAGGGCGGAGAAAAGGGAGGCTATTTGGTAGCTGAGGGAACTCCGGAAGCGGTCGTGAAAAGCAAAAAATCCGTTACCGCAAAATATTTGATGGAGAAGTTATAATATTTGAAATATGGGAATTAAGTTTAAAGTACGCTTATCATTCCATTAATCTCCCAATCAAATGCTTGGATAGGACTCAGTTATTCTACTACATGAAATCCTCGGTTTGCTTCCTTATTTTTATACCACTCATTGATTTTCCAGTTTTTAATGCTTTCTTTATCGCTTATTCTCCAATTATAGCATTCAAAGGAACCTTTAAGAATAGTATCATTTTTAAAATAGCCAAATTCACTGGGTAATCGAAGTAAAAAATTGCCATAGATATCTGAAGCAACAGAATAATCCATTTTAGAAATATTTATATGATATTTTTCAATACTCATACTATCAAAGTCAGCTTTGTTATATTCCTTTTCAGTTGATTTTGAATATAGATTAATGTTATTCACCGTACTATCTTGTAAAACAATTGTCAAAAATTTGAATTGACCTGATATTGTTGCTTGCGAATCAAATCCACCCATTTCCAAAATTTTATTTCCTTTTCTGTTTCCTTTTTTTAAAGTGTCTAATTCACTTTTGGTCGGAATTCCTGTTTTTAATTGGATTTTTATCAAGTTATTCTTCACATTTTTCTGGCAAGTGCAAAGAGCTACTATGCTATCATTTTCTTTTTGGTTTGAAATAGTCAAATAATTAAATCTTCCTTTTTTTTCTACAGTTGGGTCTTGAGTAAAAATATTTTGAAAATTGTCGGGCTCAACTGTTTGTTCCGAAACGATTTCTTTATTATCAATCGGCTCAATTATTTTTTGTTTGCCATTGCGATTTTTATCTGAGTTACAACTCAAAATTAAAATTGTCATTAGTAGTAAAAATCGTTTTTTCATAATTTTGCCTCACTGCCGTGTACCCAGTAAATCAGGTGTCCGGTACACTCTTGTCATAGGTACAAACGTAACTACCTATTTTCG
>CAZMDY010000035.1:0-14807 GCA_964565295.1 uncultured Aequorivita sp.
GCCCGTCGACAGATTAGCAATCTGCTCCGTTACCACTCCGGCACCTCTCCAGTTTTTATTATGAACGTGTACTCCTAAATTGCGGTTGCAAATGTAAGTTTTCAATTGTAATAACACAAACAAAAGCAGGTCTTTTTTAAACATTGGGCCCAAGTCCTTATAATGAAGTGTTTTCCCAGAAAAAACTATTCTGGATACTCCACCCGAAGATGAAAAATATTGTTCAGTTTCTTTTTAAGGATCCTTTTGATCAACTGGATTTCCTTAAAGGTTATGTCTGCATTCATAAATTGTCCCTGCTCCATCTGGTTGTCTATTATTTTTTCCACAAAATCCTCTATGATTATCGAAGACGGTTCTTTTAAACTTTTACTGGCTGCTTCTACACTATCGGCCATCATTAAAATTGCCGTTTCTTTAGAAAAGGGAATGGGTCCAGGGTAAAGAAAGTCCTCCTTCTTTGCTGATCCTTGTTCGTCACGTTCTTTTTTGTAAAAATAATATACCAACGTTGTCCCGTGATGGGTTCGGATAAAATCAATGACCCGGTCCGGAAGATTGTTTTTACGGGCAATCTCGATACCTTTGATTACGTGGTCAATAATAATCCGGGCACTTTCCTTTGGTTCGAGTTCATTGTGAGAATTTATAGAGTTAACCTGATTTTCGGTAAACATTGAAGGGTTTACCATTTTGCCAATATCATGATAAAGTGCCCCAACTCGAACAAGCATACTGTTTGCGCCAATCTCATTCGCCGATGCTTCTGCCAAATTTGCAACATTCAGCGAATGGTGAAAGGTCCCAGGAGCCTTGTTTGACAGTTCCTTCAACAATTTTGAATTGGTATCGCTCAATTCAAGGAGTGAAACATCCGAAACCAAACCAAATATTTTTTCGTAAAAATAAATTAGCGGATGCGCAAACAGAGTAGCTAAACCACAAAGAATGAAATACCCAAAACTTTCGAGCGCCATGGTCTGTATATTTCCTTCCTGGATTACAAAGAATGCAAAATAGCCAATGATGTAAACCAAAGTGATCTGTCCGACGGAAATAAAAAGATTTGCTCTTTTGTAAAGCTCTGAAACAGTAAGAATGGTTACAATTCCGGCAATGAATTGCAAAAACATGTACTCAAAACTATTTGGCACAATAAAACCAAGAAGTAAAATGGTAATCACGTGCACAAAAAGTCCCACTCGCGGATCAAAGAACGCCTTTAGGATCAGCGGCAAAATACAGATGGGAACCACATATACATAATCCGAATGTATTCTCAAGACCAGTGTAGTCAGGAAAACCATCAAAAAGATATTAAAAAAAATAAAGGTGACTTTGGTATTATTGTAGTAAATATCCGGGCGGTATTTGTTTAAAAACAGAAACAACATCAAAAACACCAAGGATACCAATAATGAATACCCAACCAAAAGCCATAAATAATTGTTTTTGCTCCAAATCTGACTTTGGTATTCTGCTTTCAGTGATTCCAGAATCTGAAATTTGTCACCTTCCACTACCTCGCCTTTTGCAATGATTCTCCCTCCTTTTTCTATGACACCTCTATTGGGGTTCAGGGCTTTTATTTCGGCTTCGACGGCGGTTTCCGTGAGCGGTCTGTTGAGGGACACATTTGGAACGATTGATATATTGATAAGCTCATATAGAAGCGCCTGAACATCATCAGCTCGGTTTTTCTCTACCACTTCCCTCACTTTGCTATTAAGATTCTCTTTTTTAAACAATTGTGAGTAATTGCGCTCTTCAATTTCATTTCCTCTTTTTAAGTAAATCAACTTATTGTTGTCGAAAGGGTGGATTTCTTCGGTAAAACCATTCTTGTAAATTTCGTTGATCAAATTTTCCCCCAACCGCGCCACTGTAGTTTGAGAGGTAGTATAGAGCGAATCGACATAGGCCGTTTCCAAATTATCCCGAAAGGAATTTATGGTGCCAAAGACAGTTTCGGTGTCATAATCGAAATAAGGGATGGAATTTTGGCGGATTTTGCGCCGTTCCTCTTCAAGAGTCACTTCACTCTTTTTGATGGAAAAACTAAAAGGCGCATACAGGTTTTCGTATTGCCAAGGTTTTCCCTTTTGAAAATTATACTTGAATTGGCCTCCTTTGGGCAAAAAATAGATAATCAGAAATGTGGAGACTACAAAAAGAAAGACTTTATAGATCAGGGACTGATTCTTGGCAAACAGTGAGATAAAATCCTTCATATAAAATAGGTTGGAGTAAAGGTATAAATTAGTAACGACTTATCCCAAAACCCTGTACTGCAAAGATTGATATTTAAGTTATAAATCAGTAATTTTGCATTCCTTATTTTAATTTTTAAAACAAAAAGCATGAGCAAAAAAGTTGTTATAGTATCTGCGGCCAGAACTCCAATTGGAAGTTTTTTAGGAAGCCTTTCCACAATGAGCGCTACCCAATTGGGCTCCATTGCCATTAAAGGAGCGATGGACAAAATAAACTTGGATCCTGCACTTGTTCAAGAAGTGTTTATGGGAAATGTGGTCCAAGCTGGAGTAGGACAAGCTCCTGCCCGACAAGCAGCCCTGGGAGCAGGTCTTCCCAACTCAGTGCCGTGTACCACAGTCAACAAGGTTTGTGCTTCAGGAATGAAAGCTATTATGCAGGCAGCCCAAACAATTGCGTTGGGAGATGCGGAGGTTGTTGTTGCCGGCGGTATGGAAAGTATGAGCAATATTCCCCACTATGTCCAAATGCGAAAGGGAACCAAATTTGGCCCATCTACTCTAATTGACGGTATGCAAAAGGACGGGCTGATAGATGCGTACGACAACAATGCAATGGGAACTTGTGCCGATCTGTGTGCTACGGAATATGGATTTTCAAGAGAGGACCAAGACGCCTTCGCCATACAATCCTATGAGCGCTCCGCACAGGCGTGGGCCGATGGAAAATTTAAAGAAGAAGTAGTTCCCGTAGAGGTTCCACAGCGCCGCGGAGAACCAATAGTCGTTTCAGAAGATGAGGAATTCAAAAACATTAAAATGGATCGAATTTCGTCTTTGCGTGCGGCTTTTTCTAAAGATGGTACCGCTACTGCTGCCAACTCATCGACCATCAATGATGGTGGTGCTGCCTTGGTTCTAATGAGTGAAGAAAAAGCAAATGAGTTGGGTCTTTCCCCCTTGGCCTATATAAAAAGCTATGCCGATGCTGCTCAGGAACCAGTTTGGTTTACAACAGCTCCCGCAAAAGCACTTCCAAAGGCACTTTCCAAAGCTGGAATAGACATTAAGGATGTGGATTATTTTGAGTTTAACGAAGCATTTGCGGTGGTTGGACTTGCCAATATGAAAATTCTTGGACTGGACAAGAACAATGTAAATGTGAATGGTGGAGCAGTATCTCTCGGACATCCTCTTGGTTGCAGCGGTGCCCGGATTGTGGTCACCCTTTTGAACGTGCTGAAACAAAACAATGCCAAAATTGGAGCAGCAGCCATTTGTAATGGTGGCGGCGGTGCTTCTGCTATGATAATCGAAACGGCTTAATCCTGACAGAAATCCCGAACCGAATTGACCTAAATGGAATACGGAGTCTGCAACTTAAGCATAGTGCCCCTTCGCGCCGAACCGAGCGATTTGAGTGAGATGGTATCGCAATTGCTATATGGCGATCATTTCAAGGTATTGGAGAAACGCAAAAAATGGAGTTATATCCGACTTTCATTTGATGGCTATAAAGGATGGGTGGACAACAAACAATTTCTTTCAATAAGCCAAGAGGAATATACAAAACTAGACGATAGTGTACCTGAATTATCTGCCGACTTAATAGATATGATCACCACTCAGAATAACGAGATGCTCTCAATTTGTGTGGGAAGCTGCGTTTCGGCGAAAGATTGGGTAAATCATCTATTTGAGGGAAAAACCATTTCTGGAAAATTTCCCAAGAAAAAAATTGTCGAGACAGCAATTACATATTTGAACGCTCCTTATTTATGGGGTGGTAAAAGCCCGTTTGGAATTGACTGCAGCGGTTTTACCCAGATGGTATATAAACTGAATGGTCACAAACTGCTACGCGATGCGAGCCAACAGGCAACACAGGGTGAAGCTCTGAGTTTTATTGAAGAAAGCGAACCGGGCGATTTGGCTTTTTTTGACAATGAAGAAGGTAAAATCAACCATGTTGGAATTATTATGGAAGACAACTATATAATCCACGCCCATGGAAAAGTGCGCATTGACCGTTTGGACCACAGTGGAATTTTCAACCTGGAAAAACGAATCCACACGCATAGATTGCGGGTGATTAAACGGATTGTGTAAAACAAAAAAACCTCTCAATTTTTGAGGGGTTTTTTTGTTTAAAAGGAAATCGCCGCTGCTTATTGGCCCATCGCGTCCAGTTCTGATTTCATGGTATTAAATTTTGCGTCTTCGCCCAATTGGCCATAGATGTTCATCAACGTTCGTATTACATCAGGATTTTTAGGGTTAAGTTTATAGGCCCGCTCCAAATAAGGCAAAGCATCTGTATATAATTCTTGGAGTTGCTTTTTTAACTCGTCATATTTTCGGTTGTCAGCTGCGGACATTCCAAGATTGTTCATTTCAGAAACCAATTCATTTTCTTTGGAAAGCTTTACTACAGCAATATTAATAAGGGCACCCTCATAATCAGGATTCAATTCCAATGCCTTTGAATAATATCCAATAGCGCTTTCCGTTTCCCCGATTTCGGCACTTCCCACCCCTAGGTTAAAATAAATTTCAGGGTTGTCTGGATCTGAAGCCACAATTTTATTCATCAATTCATTGTACCTTTTGATATCACCCATTCTATAGCTCATATCGGCTTCGGCGCGCATAAGGTAAACATCATTTGGATTTTCTGCACGCGCTCTTTGCATTAGAGATGTAGCTTTTTCATTATCACCTCGTTCAATATAGATCAAGGTCATATTCCGCAAAATCTCGCCCTTTCTTGATTCTGACCTTATATCTTCGGGATTAATAAATTGTCCAGACCGTACGGCCATATCGCGCAAATTCTTATTCTCAAAAGGTGCAACCTGCCCGGATTCTTTGTCGGTAGCCACGTATTCCACTTCTACTCCGGAATAATCCATATCCAACAACATCTGGTAATATTTCAGCGCTGTGTCGTAATCTTCACCATTAACGGCATTACCTGCAGCAAAATAGAGGTCGGACGGATCTTTTGACACTTGGTAACTGGCGTACAATTTTTCAACTGCCTGCTTATAATTGCTGGCGTTTTGATCATTGACCGCACTATTGATCAGGGCCACCCGCAATTCTTGAATTTGGGCACTTAACTGATTTTCTATTTTAGAATCGAGGGAAATTGCTGTTTGATAAGCTTCGGCCACCTCCAATAATCTGTTATGGTCGTTGTTACCCATTCCAAAGGTCGCTTCGCCACGAGCGGCATAAAACTGTGCCTTGACTGAGTTGTCTACTGAACCAAGAGCTGGCTCAGCTTCATTTAAATAACCCAACGCTTCAGTATAGTCATTGGATTTTATTGCTCTTTCAGCCCTTTTAATTTCTCTTTTTTGACCAAAAGAAATCGTGGTAACGAGCGCCAGACCAGCTATTAAAAATTTAGTTCTCATGCTATTTAATGATTAATCGTTATTTGTATTTTCATCGTTTAAGTCAATAATAGTGCCATTGTTTTCGGGCTCATTTTCAGAATCCAGAAGTAGATCCTCGTGATCTTCATCTTTCATTGCATTGGCAACCGCTGCGATGGAATCGTCCTCCCTCACTTTTATCAATCGCACTCCTTGAGTAGCTCTACCCATTATTCGAAGCGTGGAAACTGCCAATCTAATTGCTATTCCCGATTTATTTATAATCATAAGGTCGTCATCATTTGTAACATCTTTTATGGCTACAAGTTTCCCTGTTTTTTCAGTAACATTAATAGTTTTGACTCCTTTTCCTCCGCGATTGGTAATACGGTAATCATCTATTGACGATCGTTTGCCGTAACCATTTTCAGAAACAACAAGGATATCGGAATTTGCATCGTTAACGGCTATCATCCCAATAACCTCATCATCTTCACTTCCCAATGTTATCCCACGGACACCAGAAGCGTTTCTTCCCATAGGTCGGGTTTTTTCCTCTTCAAATCGAATGGCTTTTCCAGAGCGTACGGCAAGCATCACTTGGCTATCGCCGGTAGTCAACTTGGCTTCCAAAAGTTCATCGTCCTCACGGATGGTTATGGCAATGATTCCATTGGTACGAGGACGGGAATATTGCTCAAGAGGTGTTTTCTTAACCTGCCCTTTTTTGGTTGCCATAATCACATAATGATTGTTTATGTAATCCTCATCCTTTAAATCTTGAGTATTGATAAAAGCTTTTACTTTATCGTCTGGCTCTATATTGATCAGGTTTTGGATAGCACGTCCTCTGGAAGTTCTGGTCCCTTCAGGGATTTCAAAAACCCGCATCCAAAAGCACTTTCCTTTTTGGGTGAAGAACAACATATATTGGTGGTTTGTGCCCACAAACAAATGCTCAAGGAAATCTTCATTTCGGGTTGATGAAGCCTTCTGCCCCACCCCACCCCTATTTTGGGTTTTATATTCAGATAGGGAGGTACGCTTAATATACCCTGCATGCGAAATTGTGATAACCACTTGCTCATCGGCTATCAGGTCGGTAATATTCATATCGCCGCCGGCATATTCAATTATTGAGCGGCGTTCATCTCCGTATTTTTCGCGGACTTCAACAAGTTCCTCTTTGATTATCTCCATTCTACGCTCCACACGGGCAAGGATATCTTTGTAATCCTCAATGGTTTTTAACAGCTCCTCATATTCACTTCGAAGTTTATCCTGTTCCAGCCCTGTCAATTGGCGTAGGCGCATTTCTACAATTGCTTTTGCTTGGATTTCAGAAAGCTTAAATGCTTTAATCAACTTCTGTCTTGCTTCATCAGCATTTGAGGAAGCGCGAATCAATCTGATCACTTCGTCGATATTGTCGGAAGCAATAATCAAACCTTCAAGAATATGCGCTCGCTCCTCTGCTTTTTTCAGTAAATATTCTGTTCGGCGAATAACCACTTCATGGCGATGTTCAACAAAATGAAAAATCAGGTCCTTTAAGTTCAACATTTCCGGCCGTCCTTTGACCAAGGCAATATTGTTGACACTGAAACTGGATTGTAGGGCTGTATATTTATACAAGGTATTAAGGACAATGTTTGGAATTGCATCGCGCTTAAGAATATAAACGATACGCATCCCCTTCCTATCGCTTTCGTCGCGAATATTGGATATGCCCTCAATTTTCTTCTCATTAACAAGATCGGCCGTTTTTTTGATCATATCGGCCTTATTCACTTGATATGGTATCTCTGTGACCACAATGCATTCCCGGCCATTGACTTCTTCAAAACTGGCCTTTGCCCTGATAACCACCCGTCCCCGTCCGGTATGGAAAGCTTCGCGCACCCCCTCATATCCATAGATGGTTCCTCCTGTTGGAAAATCGGGCGCTGTGATATGTTGCATTAAACCATCAATATCGATATCGTTGTCTTCAATGTAAGCTATTATCCCATTTACAACTTCAGTCAAGTTGTGGGGAGGCATATTGGTGGCCATTCCAACTGCTATTCCACTGGCCCCGTTGATCAATAGACCAGGTATTCGTGTGGGCAATACGGTTGGTTCATTCAGTGTATCGTCAAAATTGAGTTGATGGTCCACAGTGTCCTTATCGATATCGGCCAACATATCCTCTGAGATTTTCTGCATGCGCGCTTCGGTATATCGCATTGCAGCAGGAGAATCACCATCAACCGAACCAAAGTTACCCTGGCCATCGATCAACATATAGCGTAAGCTCCATTCCTGTGCCATTCTGACCATTGCATCATAAACCGAACTATCGCCATGAGGGTGGTATTTACCGAGCACCTCACCTACGATCCTGGCCGATTTTTTATGAGACCCAGTTGCCCTGATACCCAGTTCGTGCATTCCGAACAAAACTCTTCGGTGCACGGGCTTCATACCATCTCGAACATCGGGAAGTGCACGTGACACAATGACCGACATCGAATAATCGATGTAAGCCGATTTCATTTCATCCTCAATGTTTATGGGGATCACTTTTTCACCTTCATCCATAAAATAATTCTTTAAATTGTCGTTTTTTGAAATTACGGAGCAATATACACATTCCCGCAGCTTTAATATGCCGTTTTGCTGTACAAAATTACTAATTTATCAACAATAAAAGGGGGTGAAACGGTTGATAAATATTGCTCTATGGGCTTTGAATTTCCAATTGGATTTCGTCCTTTTACTAAATTGATTTTAAATAGGAATGGTTTTTGACCTAATTTGGTTAATTTAGTATTTTAAAGAAGAAAGGAAAAAAAGACATGGAGGATAATTTTTCACCGAGAGTAAAAGACGTAATTGCCTACAGTAAGGAAGAAGCACTTCGCCTTGGGCATGATTTTATTGGAACAGAACATTTGATGCTGGGACTATTGAGAGATGGAAACGGGAAAGCCGTTACCATTTTAGCGGCATTGGCAGTAGACTTAAACCATCTTCGCAGAAAAGTGGAGATCCTAAGCCCCGCAAATTCCGCAATAGCCATAACAGCAAACGAAAAAAAGAACCTGCATCTGACCAGACAAGCAGAACGAGCGTTGAAAACTACATTTCTGGAAGCCAAATTGTTTCAGAGTAATTCTATAAATACTGCTCATTTATTACTGTGTATCCTTAGGAATGAAAACGACCCGACAACTAAGTTACTGAACAAAATGAAGATTGATTATGATGGAGTAAAGAATCAGTTTAGGCTTATGATCACTAATGACGACGACTACATCGAAGGCCCAAGCGCAGAATCATATCCTAATGAAGACGACCCTTCTGCTGACGACCCTGGCAAGGAAAATCTTTTTACGGGGGGCGCTGCCAAATCAAACAAAAAATCCAAAACCCCTGTTCTGGACAATTTTGGACGAGATCTGACTGCTCTTGCAGAGGAAGGAAAATTGGACCCCGTAGTGGGAAGGGAAAATGAGATCCAACGGGTTTCACAAATCCTGAGCCGCAGGAAGAAAAACAACCCTTTGCTTATTGGCGAGCCAGGGGTAGGAAAATCTGCGATAGCGGAAGGGCTTGCGCTGCGCATTATCCAACGAAAAGTATCTCGAATCCTTTATGACAAGCGCGTAGTTACTTTGGACCTTGCCAGCCTTGTTGCCGGCACTAAATACAGAGGTCAATTTGAAGAGCGCATGAAAGCCGTTATGAATGAACTTGAAAAAAACGAGGATATCATTCTATTTATAGACGAGATCCATACAATCGTAGGTGCCGGTGGAGCAACTGGTTCCCTGGATGCCTCAAATATGTTTAAACCTGCGCTGGCCCGTGGAGAGATTCAGTGCATAGGAGCTACTACTTTAGACGAATACCGTCAATACATTGAAAAAGATGGTGCCTTGGAAAGACGGTTCCAAAAAGTTCTGGTGGAGCCCACCAGTGTTGAGGAAACGGTGGAAATCCTTATGAACATTAAGGATAAATACGAAGCACATCACAATGTGGAATATTCTGATGAGGCAATTTTGGCCTGTGTAAAACTTACAAACCGGTATATGACCGAACGTTTTCTGCCCGACAAGGCAATTGATGCTTTGGATGAAGCCGGTTCAAGAGTGCATATAACCAATATTCACGTTCCCGAAAAAATATTGCAGATTGAGGCTCAATTGGATGAAGTCAGGGAAAATAAAAATTCGGTTGTAAAAAAGCAAAAATATGAGGAAGCGGCTAAGCTACGCGACGATGAGAAAAACCTTGAGAAAGAACTAGCCGAGGAGCAGGCAAAATGGGAAGCAGAATCTAAATTGAACAAAGTTGCTGTAACTGAAGACAATGTGGCAGAAGTAGTTGCCATGATGACCGGAATTCCTGTAAACCGAATCGCTCAGACCGAAAGTAAAAAACTGGCCGAACTTCCAGACCTCATAAAAGGAAAAGTAATTGGACAAGACGAGGCGGTGGCCAAGGTTGTGAAGGCAATCCAAAGAAACCGCGCAGGACTCAAAGACCCCAACAAACCCATTGGATCCTTCATTTTCCTAGGACAAACTGGGGTTGGAAAAACGCAGTTGGCAAAAGTTTTGGCCCGCGAACTATTTGATTCCGACAATGCCTTGGTTCGTATTGACATGAGTGAGTATATGGAAAAATTCGCAATTTCCCGACTTGTGGGTGCGCCTCCAGGATATGTGGGATATGAGGAAGGTGGACAGCTTACGGAGAAAATAAGAAGAAAACCGTATGCAGTTGTACTTTTGGATGAAATAGAAAAAGCACATCCGGATGTTTTCAATATGCTATTGCAAGTTTTGGACGATGGTTATCTTACTGATAGTTTGGGCCGAAAAATCGATTTCAGGAATACAATAATAATAATGACCTCCAATATCGGAGCCCGACAGATAAAGGACTTTGGACAAGGGGTTGGTTTTGGAACTGCCGCCAAGAAAAGCCAGGAAGAAACCTATACCAAAAGTGTAATTGAGAATGCACTGAAAAAAACCTTCGCTCCAGAATTCCTAAACCGAATTGACGATGTTATGGTCTTTAATGCTTTGGAACGGGAGGACATCCATAAAATTATTGACATTGAACTTGACAAGCTCTATAAGCGCATTGCTGATTTGGGCTATACCCTAAAGCTTTCCGAAAAGGCCCAGGATTATATTGCAGAAAAAGGTTTTGATAAGCAATATGGCGCCCGACCTTTAAACCGAGCAATCCAGAAATACGTTGAAGATGCCCTGGCCGAAGAAATAATCAACAAAGGGCTACATTCTGGAGATAGTATCTTGATGGATTTAGATGAAAACAAAGAGAAATTGACTATAAGCATCAAGAAACAAAAAAAGGCTACAGAGTCGTAAGACCAAGTCAATGATCACTTCTATCCCCAAGAAATTCTTGGGGATTTTTTTTATGATTGCTGTGGAATAAGAATCAGTTATCGTCGACTTTTTGGGTCCAATGGGCGTTAAGCTTTGACCAGTCAATCGGAAATGAAGGTGCCTGTGGCTCAATTTTATTTTCTTGGAAAGACCGTTGAAGAATGTCCTCGATCAAATAGTCTTCTTTTACCTCAAAAGGCCTGTACTCCTCTTTTAAGGAGATATCAAACATATTTGCAGTAATGTTAGACCAAAATGCTTTCCAGCCAGTTCGAAATTCTTTGATTAGGTCGAAAGCACTATAACCGGTTTGACGATGGATCAATTTGACTAAAATCTGTCCCTCCGACCGGGTCATGTTTTTTAATGTATCGGTAAATTCCCCTTCCAGATACTTTTGGATTATTCTAGTGTATTTTCTTTTGTCGCTGTTTTTTTCCAAGGTGCTGAGCCGTTCGTTCATAATCGTCAAACGTTCAGCGGCCAGCTTGGCATACGGATACACCTTTAAGGTCTTTCGCCTAAGGATCAGATAATTCCGTCGGTCACTTTCTGTCTTGAATTCAAGTTTTCTGATAAGGAACACCTCATCTAAATCAATAATATCCCTAGCAATAGTGTCGCCTTCTATTATAAAATGGATCCTTTCAGTAGAATCTTTTTGTATGGACATTTCATCTTCGGTTTGGCCTATGATAGAAAGTATGGGCCAAAACCCAAAAATCAAAAAGATACAGCGGTAATAAAAGGAGTTCATCTTATGAAGATTCTTAAAACTTGAGATTTGAAAGCTTCTAATCGTTCTCGTTGCCATCATTTTCTAAAGGAGATTCCCTGATTCTAATAAGCACTTTATCCCCAATAAACATTCCAAAAATAATCAATTTGTCTTGCCTCTACCTAATAATTCAGTAAATTCGCCTTAAATTTTCACATAGCATCGATAAGCATGAAAACTGTCCTCACTGATAAATCCATTTCTTTTTTGGAATCCTACCTAAACAATGCGTCGCCCACCGGCTATGAATGGAATGGCCAAAAACTGTGGATGGATTACTTGAAACCCTATGTTGATGAATTCTTTACGGACACGTATGGAACCGCAGTGGGAGTTATAAATCCCAAAGCGAAATTCAAGGTCGTAATTGAAGGCCACGCCGATGAGATTTCCTGGTATGTAAATTACATCAGCGACAACGGATTGCTATATGTTATACGAAATGGAGGCAGCGACCACCAGATCGCACCATCAAAAATTGTGGATATTCATACCAAAAACGGAATTTTAAAAGGAGTTTTTGGTTGGCCGGCGATCCATACCCGCGACAAATCAAAGGAAGAAGCTCCAAAACCGGATAATATTTTTATTGACGTTGGCGCAAAGGACAAGGAAGAAGTGGAGCGCATGGGAATCCATGTGGGTTGTGTAATCACCTATCCCGACCAGTTCCATGTATTGAACAAGGACAAGTTTGTTTGCCGCGCCTTGGACAACAGAATGGGCGGTTTTATGATTGCCGAAGTGGCCCGTCTATTAAATGAAAGTAACATCACCTTGCCGTTTGGCCTCTATATTGTAAACTCGGTACAGGAGGAAATCGGTTTGCGCGGGGCGGAAATGATTGCCGATAGCATAAAGCCGAATGTTGCGATCATTACAGATGTTACGCACGACACTACTACCCCAATGATCGAAAAAAAGAAAGAAGGCCTGATCCAAATGGGTTGCGGCCCCGTAATAGCCTATGCGCCTGCGGTCCAACAAAAACTTAGGGATTTAATTGTTGATACGGCGGAAAAAAACATGATCCCCTTTCAGCGAGCCGCACTTTCAAGAGCTACGGGGACGGATACTGATGCCTTTGCCTATAGTAATGGCGGCGTAGCTAGTGCATTGATCTCCCTTCCACTTCGCTATATGCACACAACTGTGGAAATGGTCCATCGTGATGATGTGGAGAACGTGATTAAATTGATTTTCGAGACACTTCTTAAAATAAAAGATGGGGAAACTTTTAGTTATTTCGATTGAAAGCTGAATTATTCCAAATAATAGCTTCCTAAAATTTTCACAATTTAAAAGGAAATTGTTTCTTGTTGCCCAAATGAAAAAAGGGGCTATTATTTTTTTTTTGATTTTCTCCATTTTGGGCGGTGCCCAGACTGAAAATGCATGGAAGGAAAACTCCTTTGTCCTTTCCCCTGAAATTCTTATCGGCAAGACCATGAAAGCCAATGAAGATTTTCCAACAACGGGAATGCAAAAGCAATTTATCATCAACTTGGGGAAGGACCATACCTATAACCCACAACAATGGGCCCGAAATCTAAAAAGCCCCAAAACCGGTTTGTCCCTCGGAATTACGGATTTCGGAAACATGGACAGCTTGGGAATAGCCCTTACAACCACAACATTCATTGAGTTTAAAATCTTCAGAAGTAACCGGTTAAAAATGCTTGCCGGAATAGGCGCATCTTATTTTACATCTAAATACGATTCACAGACCAATCCGAACAACCGGGCTGTTACAACGGATCTTACCTGGGCATTCCGTATGTACTTTTATTACCATCTTTTTTCATCAAACAACACCGACTGGCGTTTGGGAATGGGATATTCGCACCATTCAAACGGACATACTCGGTTGATGAACCAGGGATACAATTCATTCTTAATAGGGCTTTCGGCCGATCTGAAAGATCCTGGAAAAGATCCTGAAAAAATTCCGGCAATAGCAACCGTTTCTCCAAAAAAAACGACACACGATTATTTAAGCATTCACGGCGGACTGGGACAACACGCTTTTGCCATGGGTTACAATTACAATAAATATGTCTATGTTTTTGCGGGCGAATATGGGCGGATCTATAACAAAACATTCAAGATTGGAATAGGGGTTTATTCCAGATTCTATCAGCATTATTACAACTATATCGAAAATGATGGCTCCTTGGTGCAAGAGAATCGGGAGTATAACTATTTCAAAAAAGATTCTTGGTTCTATGCCACCAATTTAGGTCTGAGCCTGAACGGAGAGGTTTTTCTCAACCATTTTGGAATTGATCTTCAACTCGGTTTCAACCTACACAAACCTGCCTACAAGATGGAATACAGGATCAATGAAGGCTGGAAAGATACGCCAAGGGAAATCCCCACCTCTTGGACGCTCGGCGAACTTGGCACAGAATACAAGATTAAGCACCGGATCTCATCAAGATTGGGATTGAAATATTATTTTATAGGAATGGAAAAAGCGCCGAAGAACAATTTCTATATCGGAGCCCATTTAAATGCCAATTTGGGACAAGCAGACTTTAGCGAGCTCGGTTTTGGATATGTACATAGTTTTAATCAGTAACGTGGGATGCTGGGTGCGAGATGCTGGGCGATTGATGTTCAATGTTCGATGATGGAGGTTCAATGAGAGGGAATACAATATCCAGTTTTTAGACAACAGACAACCGACAACAAAATTCAAAATCACTCCCTCTCTCACCACTCATCGGCTGGATGTTCGAGCTCCAAGACCGATATCTTACAACGGAACCAAACCAGACTACTTCGCTACAGGTTTTCTCCCAGTCTCGAAAGGATTTGGCTGAATGCTTGACGCTGTTTCGAGGGAATTTATGTGCATATCAAATATCTGTTTTACATCTGGCTGGTAATTTTAATAATTCCCTTGCGCCAGCTGGTTTTAATGGGTTTACCCCGCAGAACCCTTCACTCCAAAGCTTTCCAGCCCTCCTGAAAATAGACAGCGACGGCAACCTGATCTGGGGCACCAATGCCGAAG
>CAZMDY010000036.1:0-14463 GCA_964565295.1 uncultured Aequorivita sp.
TGTATTTATAGACCACATCGTGCCCGTCAAGATAGGCGTCGGAGGTGCCACAATCACTTCCGGGGGAAGCGGAATAATTGTTATCATAAGTTATTGTGTTTGCCGTATGGACATAGGGCAATGTCAGCACATCCTCATCGGCATCGTTGTTTACTGTGGCGACGACTTCCTCACGAGGGGATTCACACGTTATATTTATTGTTCCAATTGTCCAATTATAAAAAATATAATATAAATGATCTCCTCCTCCAGGGGGATTAGCTGTTCCATAAGCACCTCTTTTGATAGTGGCTACATTACTTACAAGCAGCGGGTATCCAATCGTGGCTGCATTGGAATTTTCATATTTATAACTTCCGCCTGAAGACGTCCTGCTTATCCTGTAGTTATTGCCTGGGACAAATGAATAATTTATATCAACTTGATAGGGTGTTGTTCCATTGCCAGGTGGAACAGTTTCATTGATAACCAGAAGAACGTTGCTATTTTCATCAGAGATTGTGATTTCTAAATTATCTCCACTAGCACTACCGGTGTAAACATCTACGCTGCTCAATGTAAACGGTTGGTGAACATCGAACAACAGACCATAATTTGCTGCCGATCCGAATGTAGCTCCTGATATGGGCGCCGGCAGTCCGTGGCCACTAGAAAATCCAGTTCCGCTGTCAAATACTTCGGAAGTCCAATAAGAGGTAGTTGTACTGATTGGGGGTGTTTCATAGGAAGAGCCTGCCCCGAGATAAGTGCCTCCCGTAGCTGCGTCAAACCAATAAATGCCATCGCCCACACCACTTGCAGTGGCAGATAGCGTAACGGAACCGCCGCCGCATACAGAGCCGGGCGTAGTAGTCAGTATTTCCAGATCATTGCAGTTCTGTCCAAACCCGGCTTGAACCCACAAAAGGAATAGGGGGATAAGAAAGTAAAATTGTTTCATAGAAGTAGCTTTTGAATTGACGGATTTTGAAAAATGACTTCAAATATAGAGATAATACTGGACTAATTTTTAAATTATTCAGTTTTAGAAGAATCGAATAATAATTTCAATGTAAAATAAGGGCTTAATTATTGACTTTGCGCAAGTTACTTAAAACAGAACAGCCATCCCCTATATTTATTGGGATGGCTGCCTGGGTAAATCGACCGACGGTGGGCGACTTTACTCTTTTATCACTTTAAAAATTCCTGTTTTACCATCAATCTTGACATTCAACAAGTAAGTTCCGCTAGAAAGGAAAGATACATCCAAAACAGTTTCGTTGTGGAACCCTGCGCTCTGCGCAACTATGCGCTGGCCAAGAAGGTTGTATAGTTCTACAGATTCAATAGGACCGTTGTTGCTGATGGTCACCCTGTCAGAGGCGGGGTTCGGAAGCACGAGTACATTGGCCAAGACTGGGTCGTTCACCCCGATCAATCTGTGTACGGTGATCGCGAACAAATCGCTTTCGCAATATCCAACCTCGGTCTGGCTAACGTAGTAGGTGGTCTGGTCAACCAGTAACGTCGTGTCGGGCAACGGAACCATTCGGTCTATGTCTGCATACCACAACAAATCGGTGCCGAGTACATTTAAATGGGATAGGGTCTCTCCATTACGGAAAGTCTGGTTTCTGTCCGCAACTGGTAACATCGATTTGTCAAGAACCTCCACAGTTACTTCCAGGGCCGGGCCCTCACAAGATGCCACGGTTTGGGTGGCGTAATAAATTACTCCGTCCTGAATTGATGTGGACAGGGACAATAGGCTGCCATTGGCATCATACCATTGTATGTTGTCTCCCAGTACCACAAGATCACCCACGGTGCTCTGGCTTCCGCAAGCGTGTTGAACTGAATCGCCAATAGGAGCGGGAGGCAACGTTTGATTGATCTCTGCGATTACCTCTATCCTTGGGGATTCACAAAGAACGGATGCCCCCACAACTGTTACCCTATAGTCGTGGACTTCCCCAAAACCTGAATTTGTGACGCAGGCACTGGTTGGAATGCTGCTGTAGTTATCAAAAACCCGCATCACGGTGGTGTTTCCAATGGCCGTTATTGGTATGGTAAAACTTCCATTGGTCGGGTTAGCCCCGGCGGGCGAGGTAAACAGCAGTTCATCACTGTCGGTAAAAGTTCCATCTTTGTTGAAGTCTATCCATATTTTTATTCTCTGGTTCGAGAAGTTTGCGGTTGCCGTAAAGTTATAAGTCTGTCCGGCGACCAAGGTAGCGGTCAAATTGGGGTCCATAGTATAATCGCCATAACCATTCGGAGAACAACCTGACCCGAGATGCGACAGAAGGGTGTTGCCCGATACGTCTTTCAGAATAAAATCATCAATCAAGTCACCACTTGTACAACCAAAGGAAAATGTAGGTGTGCAATAGGAAGGAAGCGGTCCTCCAGATCCTGTTCCACCCTCGGTGTAAACCTCAGCCACCCAATAAGACCTAGTGGTGGTCAGGTTTGGTGTGTTAAACGTATTCCCGATAAAAATAGGGTTGGTAGCAGTAGTTGAATCGAACCAATAAATGTCATTTCCAACGCCGCTTGATTGGGCTTTCAAGGTTACGCTTCCAGACTGGCAAACGAGTCCATCTGTGGTGGTGGTGATTTCCATATTGGTACAATCAAATTCCAGAGCGGTGATCGCTAATAGGTCGCTCTCGCACCCAAGCACGGTCTGCGCCACGTAGTACGTGGTGTTGTGGACCAATTGGCTGGACTCCGGGATCGACGTTGTCCCCGCCGCATCACTGTACCAAGTCAAACCGGTACTGTGAAGGTGCTCTTCCACATCCAAATCGGTAAGATATTTTGTGCCCACAAAATATTGGGAGGCATCGCCTATTGGTGCACCAAGGCTGGTAACACAGTCAAAGCCATATATGTTCAGGGTGTAGCTGGTGCTTCCAGTCTCCGAAGTAACAACAATAAAGTATTCTTGTCCGCCGGTGGCGTAGAAGTCCTCGATATGGTAAATTCCTGAACTGTTGACCGCGCCGGCAAGACAGTTCGTGCCCACATCGCCGCAGCTCTGGTAGACAAATACGCCGGCCGAGTTGTTGGTAACATTGGTGAGCTCGATGTTCACGATGTCATCGGTGGCAGGGGAATATCTATAGACCACGGCATTGCCATCGAGATAGTTCCCGTTGAAGCCGCAGCCCGGTGTTCCAGAGAAGCTGTTGCCATAATTTATGGTGCTGTCGCTATCGGAATAGTTCAAAGATCCGACCAATTTGTCGCCCGATTGATCTACGGTTGCGAATACCTCAACTCTTGGAGCTTCACAAAGTGCGGAAGAACCTACCACCGTAACTTTGTAGTCATGTGTTTCGCCAAAGCTTCCACCAATTTGACAAGCGTTGTCCGGAAGTGCGCCAAATCGAGTTGAGACTCTCATGATTGTTGTGCTTCCCAGAACACTCGATGGAATAGTGAATGATCCGTTGGTCTGGCCTCCTGTACTTCCAGAAGTGGATTGGAATACCAGTTCTGTGTTTTCGTCAAATATGCCATCAAAATCAAAATCGATCCAGATTTTTACATAATTACTGGTTTGATAGGTATGTGTAACTGCTACATCGTAAGTTGAATTTGCGACCATGGTAGCAGTAAGGTTTGGATCCGAAATATAATTTCCGTAGTTATTGGTAGCGCAGCCTGTCCCGAGATGGTTGATCAACACCGATCCGCCCGCTTCGCTTAAAACAAAGTCATCGACGTTATCACCGCCACTGCAACCACTACTTCCGTGGACTGGAGTACAAGGAGATGGCAATATATTGCCCCCGGAGCCTTGTTCCAAATGGACTTCGGTTACCCAATATGATCTGGAATTAGTTAAAACGGGAGTGGTGTAAGTTGGTCCCGTTCCTACCAGATTCCCGGCGGACTGGGCATCGTACCAATATATTTCACTTCCGAACCCACCGCTTACTGCTTGAAGAGTCATTGATCCTTTACAGGCAACATTTCCATCGACTGTGCTAATAATATCCAAATCACTACAGTCGATTTCCTGAACAAGAATTGCTAAAAGCGGACTTTCACAAGTTCCATGGGTTTGGCTTACGTAATAGGTTGTATTGTTTGCCAAGGGAGTGGAATCAGGAATTACGATTGTTCCGGCGGCATCGCTGTACCAAGTAAGCACACTGGTGCTCATGGTACCGTCTACCATCAAATCTGCAAGTGTTGCAGGAGCGGCATAATCCTGTATGGCATCACCGATTGGCGCTGGGAACGTGGAACATACAAATCCGTTGATCTCTAAGGTATAGCCAATACTTTGTGTCAACCAGGAAGAGACCACTATATAATAGGTCTGGCCATTGACAACAGGAAACTCTTCTATGGATATATCGTCATCAGAAGGACCGGCCACTACGCCAGCAGTGCAATTGGTTCCGATATCGCCACAGCTTTCGTAAACGAAGAGTCCGGCATAGAATCCGGAAATATCCTTAAGATGGATGTCTATCAGATCGTCCTGGGTGGGGGTGTACATATACACAACCTCGTCTCCGTTCAAATAGTTTTCAGTTGTGCCGCAACTAGAGCCTGGCGAAGCTGAAAAAGTATTTCCGTAGTTTGTGGTATTATTGTTGACATCGATATAAGGCAATGCGGGCGGTACAATTATATCACCGTCTTGCGATACAGTGGCGATAACTTCTTCACGTGATGATTCACAAAGAACAGAAGCCCCCATAATTGTTATTTTATAATCGTGGGTTTCTCCAAAGGTACCACCAATTTGGCATGCATTGTCTGGCAGTGCAGAATATCGGGTGGAAACTCGCATAATCGTATTGCTTGCCATTAAATTGGCAGGAATACTAATGGTTCCATTTGTTTGTCCTCCTGAACTTCCGGAAGTGGATTGGAAAACCAATTCTGTATTTTCATCAAAAGTACCATCGAAATCAAAGTCTATCCAAATCTTAACCCAATTACTGGTTTGATAGGTATGTGTGATCGCAACTTCGTAATTGATATTTGGAAACAATGTTGCAGTATAATTGGGATCTGAAATAAAATTGCCATAGTTATTGGTTGAACAGCCCGTTCCAATGTGGTTGATAAGCACAGGACCGCCAACTTGGCTCAGAACAAAATTGTCAATATTATCGCCTCCGCTACAACCTGAGCTCCCATGTACAGGAGTACAAGGAGAGGGTAATGTATTGTTTCCCGAACCTTGATCCAAAAATACTTCTACTGCCCAATAGGATGTAGTTGTTGTTAACTCTGGTGTTGTATAGGTTGATCCCATCCCTAAGAAGTTTCCACCTAGCGGAGCGTCATACCAATAAATGTCTGTATTCGGACCTCCTAGGCCTTGAGCCTCTAATGTTGCTGTTCCTTTACAAACAATAGTGCTATCTGTTGTGCTGACAATATCAAGCGTATAGGCTGTACAATCTGCATTGGTTCTGAAGGGTATAGGTCCTACCCAAAAACTTTCATCACCACCGCCGCAATTGGAGCGTACATAAGCGTCATAATCCGTTAAATAAGCCAGGCCTGTAATCACATACGGATTGTTGGTTGTATTGATTGATGTCCCACTACCTTGTGAAAATCCGACTGGTCCATACTCCACGTCCCATGTGGTGGCTGCGCCTATTTCCGTCCACGAAATTCCTGCCCCATCACCAGTGGTATATGCAACCTCAACATCCTGTGGATGGATACAAGAAGCCACTCCTTGGTAATGGACCGTTATTGTCCATGTATTGTTATCTACTTTGTTGTAGCTCGTTCCACAAGCAGGTGAAGATCCATAACTACGCCAGGCATGCATTTCAAAAACCAAATTCGCTCCTCCCGCATGGTATCCGTTGGCAATAGCCAGATTGGTTCTATTATAGACTAATGTTCCCGCTGCAGATCCTGTTCCAGATATAACAGTTTCTTCATCTCCTGTATTTTGGAAATGGATACGCGAACGTTGTTCGCTCATCCAGGCGCCGCCGGCTGCGGTCATATTGTAGGCAATATCAATACCTGTAACCTCCCAAGGACCACCGGCAGGGAGAGGAACTGTTAATGCTGTTCCGGGGCCGTTGCACGCACTGTCATGAATTGAGTAACTTGTTGGGATATCTCCTGAACTATATGTGGCAGAAGCTTCAAACACTCCTGTTTGGAATGTGGAGGGACCGACCCATGGACTTTCATCCCCACCACCGCAGTCGGATTGGATGTAAACATCGTACGTGGCTAAATGTGTCAACCCTGTTAGTAGATGTGGACTTGCATTTGATACAATAGTAGTACCACTACCGATGCCCGGAGTAAAACCAACAGGGCCATACTCAATATTCCAAGAGGTGGCCGTTCCTATTTCGGTCCACGACACCTCTCCTTCATCATTTCCAACACTTACAGCGTTAAAATTTGAAGGAGGTATACAAGTAGGTGCAGCTTGGTAATGTACCGTTATTGTCCAGGTATTGTTATCTACTTTATTGTAGTTTGTGCCACAAAGAGGAGAAGAACCCCATGTGCGCCAAGCTTTCATTTCAAACGCCAAATTTGTTCCCCCGGCATGATACCCATTGGCAATAGCTACATTGCTTCTGTTATAAGGGTGTGTGCCTCCAGAAGAACCTGCTCCGTTTATTGTAGGTTCTTCTATTCCAGTATTTTGGCAAAGAACTTGAGAACGCTGCTCACTCATATAAGCGACATTGGCTGCGGTCATTTCATATTCTATGTCAATTCCTGTAACGTCCCACGGACCTCCGGGAGGGAGTTGAACCGTCAATATTGCCGGACCACTACAGGTGCTGTCATAAGTGTCTAGACTGGTCGGGATATCTCCTGAACTGTACGTTTGAGAGATCGTTTGTGCCTGAATGTTATAAAAAGACAATAACAAAACAAACAATGTAAGGTGGTAGTAATTTTTTTTCATAATTGTTTTGATCGGTATTAAAAAAAATAAAATATACAAAAATCGGTTAATAGCTCCTTTTACTTTTTTTATGACAAACACTGAGAAGAAGAAAGGTTTTCTATCTCAATTAACAGGTGTTTTTATGTCAACGAAATCATGTAATGCAAAGATGGCAACACCAAATTTAAGCGAAATATACTAATATTTCGTTAATACACATAATTGAAACAATAAAAATCAAAAAACATTTTTTTCCTTTTTCGAATTGTATTCTTTTTTTTCACAAACTCGATTGGAAACTTGGCGGTTACCATATTTTTTATTTAATTTGGGAAACTTAACCTATCAATCTTAATATTATGAAAAAAATTACATTTATTCTTGTTCTGGTAATTGGTTATTTGTCCGTTCTGCATTCTCAAGAACGGCAGACATCTCTTAATGATTCTTATTATCCAGCAGCTTATTATAATTCCAAAAATATAGCTACTGGAGAGACTATTCTTCCGCAGACAGGAAGCGCCAATATTAACTTCGATTACGGGATTCCCTTTCCAGATACAGGGACGAGTTATCAACTCAAACCAGGAGCCGTAAACGCTTTGCTTTACGACAACGGACCGCATTTTAATGTATCTGGAACGCCAAATTTCAGTAGAATGGAGGATCTTTCGTTTGCAGCAAATCTGTACGGGTTCAATGCCACCTATAATACTTTTCATGTAGCGGATGACTTTACCCTTACCGATGCAGTAATAATTGATAAAATAGATGTCTATTCCTATCAGACCGGGGGGCCTTCAAATTCCATTAATGCGCTCTATGTTCAAATTTGGGATGGTGATCCCAGTAGTGGAACCGCAACGGTTATTTGGGGCGATAGAACCACCAATCGTTTTTCAGGAGTGGTTTCCAGCAATGCTTATAGGGATATTGAATCCAGTCCGGGCGATTTGAGCAGGGAGATCCAGCTTGTTACAGCGGATACACCAAATTTGACATTAAATCCGGGAACCTATTGGATAGAATATGGTTTTGGAGGAATAGGAGCATCTGGGCCTTGGGCTCCTCCCATCGCTATTTTGGGAACACCTAATACAGGAAATGGATTGCAATATGACTTTTCGCTGAATACTTGGGCTCCGTTACTTGATTCGGGTAACAGTGCGCCACAAGGACTGCCATTTCAGTTGGACGGCAGTCCATTAGCGTTCCCAGGAGTTTACTGCGGCCCGCTAGAATTTTCTGTCGATGTAGAGCCCATTACAAGAGTGAATATCTTGAATATTGATAACACATCCAGTGAAGTGCTGAACGGCACTCCTGAACATGAGGATTTCACGGCAGTTAGTACCTTATTGGAAGAAGGGGAAAGCTACCCAATTATTTTTGAAGGAAATACTAACGGAAACAACATAAATAGGTTTGCTGTGTTCTTCGACTGGAATCAAAACGGAATCCTTGATGATGCCGGAGAAGTATATGAAATAACAGATGTATTGGAAAACTCCACAGGGGCCGATGGCAAACAAGCGGTAGGGAATATTACGGTTCCAATGGGAACGCAAACAGGCGAAACAAGAATGCGCGTCAAGAAAATTTTCGGGACCACTGATTACCTTAACCCATGTTTGGGAGCCGATCAGGGACAAGCCGAGGATTATACGGTTGAGGTAGTGAAAGCTGGCCATTTCCCTCCCCTCAACGATCTTTGTGAGAATGCCATTGCAATTAGCTGCGGCGATACAATAATGGGAAAAACAATAAGTGCAACAACAGATTGGAGCGCACCTGTATGTGGCACGGTGCTGGCAACCTCTCCCGGGGTATGGTATGTTTTGGACGATAACTCCAGTGTTACCGGTGATATAACCGTGTCCTTATGCAGTAGTAATACCGATTTTAACACCAAGCTCTCAATCTATTCCGGAGATTGCACAAACCTTATTTGTGTGGATTCGAATGACGACTTCTGTGGAGATCAGTCGGAAGTGACCTTTGCCAGTGATGGAAACACAATCTACTATATCCTTGTCCACGGCTTTGACGGCCAGACTGGCGATTTCGAATTGACGGTAACCGGTGATTGTGTCATAGGAACACCAGACAATTTTATAAAAGGCTTTTCTTTTTACCCGAACCCTTCTATGGATATAGTAAACCTAGAAAGCAAAGGAACTATTGAACGTGTGACACTCTATAATTTGCTAGGGCAATCTATTATGGAAAATAATATCAATTCTCAATCATGGGAAATGGATGTATCCGCTCTTCCGTCGGGAACCTACTTGATGAAGGTTTCTGTAGATGGAAAAACGGCAGTTTATCAAATGGTCAAAAAATAATATCTCGTTTAATAAACAGAAAGTTGTAGTTGTAAAAACTATTTAGACTAGGATTCTCTCAAACTTAAAGCCACCCTTGAAAAAGGCGTGGCTTTTTGCTTTATTCACTCTATTTATGTAAAGTTTGGGCAGTCCCACCGCAGTGGACAAGATAAACAACAAACGGCTTGATTGGACAATAATCACTAATCGCATTTTTCCGTTTTTTTAAAATTAACTTGACATCGTCCTATAAATATCATATATTAGTATGTGTTTTAATAGCTGACCTTCAGAAATTTGAAACTGCAGTTCATTCTCAAATTGACTTCTTTATTTTTTTATAATTCTCCAAGCATATGTCGACTATATGTTGACTCTATGTCGAGTGTATGTCGAGTTTATGCTGACCTTACGATATGGATACTTCATATATACTCCACAAACACGGCTAACACAACTTTACAAAAACATTGATTATTCCTAAAACATTCCCCTTTGGGGAGCTATTGGGCTTCCCAGAATGCCCTAAAGTTTTATTCTCTTTTTTAAAGAATAGTTAGCCTGAAAAAAATAATTCAAAACAGGATACCGGATATATATAAGGCGGAAGCGGTCTTTGATCTTTCAGGCGTTGCTTTTTTTAAAGCTTAAATGATTTTCAAGAATAAATTATTGAAGCACAGCTTTTTGAAATCACATCTTGGTGGTTACATGTTCACAATCCATAATTGACATCTGCCTCCTGAGCCTCAAAGCAAAGCGGTCTAAAGCCTTCTTGTCGCGAAGCAGTGATTTAAAGGTAAAAACCAAACGATAAGATGAAGTTGCTAAATGTGGTGTCTATTTTGCCCTGTCCATTTAATGTGTTTCCGTATAATGGAATAGTTCTCTTTTGTTCTGAGCGGGAATAGGCGAAATCAATATTGAAATTTCCGAAATTATAACCTGTTCCCAAAGAGAAGCCCATTAGATCGCCCCACGCTTCGTCATTTTTATAGGGGCTTTCCTCAAAATGAAATCCGCCCCTTAAGCTAATGGCATTGATTCTGTATTCGCCGCCTGCACTTAATATGGAAGCTCCCTTTAATAATGATTCTATGGAACGATTTACGGAATTGAAATAAGGATCATTGCCCGGGGTAAATTTCATGTTGGAATAGTCTTTATACGAATAATCTATACTGATCAATCCATTTTGGTTGAAAATATATGCGGCACTCGCAGTTACCATTCCCGGGGTTCTAAGGGTATAATCTTCATAGAGATTAATGGTGTTGGGATCTACCACAACAATCCTATTTCGATCCTCCATTTTTACACTTGTTTCCAAATACTGGCTGGTTTCCTCTGTAATTCTGAACCACGTAGGGGTGTCCAGTGTTAGTCCTACTCTAAAATTGGTTCCAACACGGGCAATCCCGCCAAATTGAGCCGACATTCCGTCGCCATAAGCTTTAAGGGTATTCTCGAAACCTATTCCGTTTACAGTAGATCCAGGATGAGCGTTGGTCTCAACAAAAAGATCCTGCTTTCTATAGTCGAGGGAATAAGTGTTGATGTTCGCGCCAAAATAAAAGTCATTGGTTATCTGGGCCGCCACGTTTATTGTGAATTTATTTTTAGATCCCTTAGTGAGCATCAAATACTGATGGTCAAAACGGTCCCCCGATATATTTGAAACATAAGAAGTGTTCCGTGGGTCATCGGGATCCACAGGATCGAACAGATATCCCTGAAACCCCAAAAAAGCATTCTGTGCTCCTGAACCATTGGTTTCCCCAAGATATTGATACAAATCGGAAATAGACTCCCCAGGCATTGTTTCAAGATTGTCCAATGGAATGCCTTGGGCGTGCGATAAGAAGAAGTCGGCAATGGTGTTATTTCCTGTTCCCGCCAAAAAAACACTATTGTAGAAATTGTTGGACATCTGATAATTCACCCCAAGTGTAATTTTTTTTAATTTGGAGTCTTCATTAAAATCTTGAAAAATAAAGACTCCTCCAACTTGGTTTATGTTGATGTTGTTGTCAAAACTTTTTTCGGAGTTGTTAAAATAAGTTGAAGCGTTCTCCATATCAGTATATGCTCCTGAAATCGTGAGATTTGGCAATAGGAAAACAGCACCGCCCGCCGGGTTTTTGGACATTGCAGAAAAATCACCACCCAATGCGCCCATCGCTCCACTTAGCCCTGTAAATCTGGCACTTCCCAAATTCATATCCGTGCTGTAGCGCAAACCATCTACTATATTTTGGGCTTGGGTAACAGAAACTGAAATTGCTGCGAATAGAATTAAGTATAATTGTTTCATCGTAATTTAAATTGAGTTGAGGGAAAATGAAAAATTAAATGCCACAGAATTTTTGGAATTCAACCAAAACATCGTGTGGCATTTTCTAATCATATTAAATAAATTTTCTTTTATCCTCGGCCGCGCCCACCGCCAGAACTTCTAATGGAGCTGTTGTTTGAACTGCGCGCAGGAGGGGAATAGCTCCCACTTCTGGAACTTCTGTTGGTTCCACTTCGGATGTTGCTATTGTTCCGCGTATTGTTTGAATTGTTGCTCCGAATAGTACTATTGCTCCGGGTATTGTTGGAATTGTTGTTTCGAATTGTACTATTGCTCCGGGTATTGTTTGTGTTGTTGTTCCTGATGGTTCTGTTGTTCCTGATGGAACTGTTGTTTCTAATGGTACTATTAGAGCGCGTGTTTCGAGTATTTCGAATCGTGCTGTTTGAATTGGACCGGATGTTTCGGTCAGCACTTACATTGTTTCTATTTATACGTCTGGTGGCTTCAGAACGACTATAGTTGGAGTTGTTGCGAGTTCCAACATTGTTGGTTCGGCCCCTGGTTTCGGTTCTGTTGTAAGTAGTGTTTCTCCTTCCCCGATTGTAGGAAACGTTGGAGTAGGGGGAGTGGTTATAATAATACGGATATCCATATCCTCCGTAATATCCTGGATAACCATAATGGCCATAATAATAAGGGTAGCCCCAGCCCCATCCGTAACTTATTCCCCAATAGGATCCGTGGTAATAAGGATATCCCCAATAGCTTCCATACCATCCGTAATAAGGACGATGCCAGAACCCATAATTGTAGCCGGAGCCATATCCTCCGTAATTGTAAATATTAATAGTGGTTTCATCCGGGTTACTGCCCCATGAACCATAACCATCGTTATAATTCTCCTCTATCACAATATTTCCGTGTTCGTCCATGGTTTCATTGGTCGAATAGGCCTCTATATCGGTAAATATAACATCTTCTTCTTCCGGAAGACTTTCATAAACATTGGTTTTCGATTCAAAATATTGTTGGTAATAATTTGACCTCTCATAGGAATCGGTGCTGTTCGGCTCACTTTCCATTGATGTGGCACTATCCCCGGAAGCATAAATACCATCAGCTTGGTTATAAACCCTGTTCTGAGAGCCACAAGACACCAATAAAAGAGCAATTAAGCCTATTAAGAAAGGCATTGCGATGGGTGTTATGGTAAATTTCTGGGTGAACATATCTGTGGTTTTTTAATTGTTTGAGTTCATAAAAATAAGTAGTTTTGCGGACAATAACTAATGCTTTAACAAGGTTACAACTTTTGTGCCAAATCCCAAACTATGGCGAAGAATTTAACAGCCCGCAAGGATGACTACTCCAAGTGGTATAACGAATTGGTAGTCAAAGCTGATCTTGCAGAAAACTCTGGCGTTCGGGGTTCCATGGTCATTAAGCCGTATGGCTATGCAATATGGGAAAGAATGCAGGCCGAGCTTGATCGAATGTTTAAGGAAACTGGACATCAAAATGCGTATTTCCCGCTTTTTATCCCTAAGTCCTATTTCAGTAAAGAAGCAAGCCATGTAGATGGATTCGCAAAGGAATGTGCCGTTGTAACCCACTATAGACTGAAAAATGCTGAGGATGGTAGTGGGATTATTGTAGATCCCGATGCCAAGCTTGAAGAGGAATTGATTGTAAGGCCTACGTCCGAAACAATTATTTGGGACACCTACCGAAAATGGATACAGTCCTACCGCGATCTTCCCTTATTGATCAACCAATGGGCCAATGTGGTCCGTTGGGAAATGAGGACCCGGTTATTTCTGCGCACCTCTGAATTTTTATGGCAAGAAGGCCATACGGCCCATGCAACAAAAGAGGAAGCCATTGCCGAAGCGGAACAAATGATGAACGTTTATGCCGAATTTGCAGAGAACTTTATGGCAATCCCGGTTGTAAAAGGCACTAAAACAGAAAGTGAACGTTTTGCAGGCGCATTGGAAACCTATTGTATTGAGGCCTTGATGCAAGATGGAAAAGCGTTGCAGGCAGGAACATCACATTTTCTGGGACAGAATTTTGCAAAAGCTTTTGATGTGAAATTTGCGGCCAAGGACGGAACATTGGATTATGTTTGGGCTACCTCGTGGGGGGTTTCCACCCGATTGATTGGGGCGCTAATAATGACCCATAGCGACGACAATGGCTTGGTGCTTCCTCCAAATCTGGCGCCGGATCAGGTTGTAATTGTCCCAATTTACAGAAATGAAACTGAATTAGAAGCCGTAAGTGAGGTCGCCGTGGCTTTGATGAAAGATCTTCGGGCAAATGGAATCAGAGTTAAGTTTGACAACCGCGATACCCACAAACCAGGATGGAAATTTAATGAATATGAATTAAAGGGAGTGCCCCTACGCATTGCAATCGGACCCAAGGACATTGAAAAAGGAACAGTGGAACTTGCAAGAAGGGACACCCTGACAAAAGAATTTGTGAACAATACCGAAGTCGTTGCAAAAGTGGTTTCCTTAATGGACCAAATCCAAGCCAATTTGTTCCAAAAGGCTTTGACATTCCGAAATGGGCATACCACAGAGGTTACTTCTTACGAGGAATTCAAGGATGTTCTTGAATCAAAAGGTGGATTTATTTCTGCACATTGGGATGGAACAATTGAAACTGAGGATAAGATTAAAAATGAAACCAAAGCTACCATCAGGTGTATTCCTTTGGACTCAATAAATGAGCCTGGAAGGTGCGTCGTTACTGGAAAACCATCAAAAGGCAAAGTGCTTTTTGCGAAGGCATATTAAAAAAATGTAGAAATTTATCATTTTGATTTGCTTCATTCAAAAATAGTTGTATTTTTGCATCCGCATTTGAAAATGAAATGGTCCGTTCGTCTAGGGGTTAGGACGCCAGGTTTTCATCCTGGTAACAGG
>CAZMDY010000037.1:0-14306 GCA_964565295.1 uncultured Aequorivita sp.
AGATACAATCTCGCAAAATTTAATTCGGAAAAGATTTTTATGTTATTATTAGGATTTTATTTTTATTTGAAGATGTTTAAAGATACTGAAATTCAATGTTTTTAAGTCGAAGACAAAACAACTCCAAAGTCTAACCAATTAAAATGTACCTAATTTATAAATTATTGCAACCGTTACTTATTGGAAGGCTATAAAAGCGTGTGCTTATCATCTTGTTTACAATGAAGTTGAATAAGGAATAGGATTTCCGCATTTAATTTTAGTGAAACCCACTCGTTGAAAAGAAAGCTATATTATTTTTTAAACCGTAAGGATTAAATTGGCTTCTTTTTTATCTTTGAAACCCAAATTCATTTCCCATGATCTACAAAAAATCCTTATCCTTAGTTTTTATCCTAACATTGTTCTCTTGTGCCGAATTGCAACAGGTGGTGAATACATTGCCAAACCAAATGGATTCCGCCACCATCGCCAACGGACTCCGACAAGCTTTGGATAAAGGAATTGATAAACAAGTCACGAAACTTACCAAAGAAAATGGTTTCTATAACAATCAAATGGTCAAGATCCTTTTGCCCCAAGAACTTAGAAAAGTAGATCAAACATTGCGGGATATTGGTCTTGGTAGCCTTGCCGACGAAGGCCTAAAACTCTTGAACAGTGCAGCGGAGGATGCCGTAAAAGAGGCAACACCCATTTTTGTTGAGGCTGTAAAGGACATTACATTTACCGATGCCAAAAATATTCTGATAGGTCCAGACAATGCCGCAACATCATATTTAGAACAGCGCACGGCCAGTGCTTTGTATTCAAAATTCAATCCCGTAATCAAAAATTCATTTGCAAAAGTTGGGGCGGAACAAATTTGGAGCAATATCATTAATCGATACAATGCTGTTCCCTTTGTAACAAAAGTGAATCCAGACCTGACGGATTATGTGACTCAAGAAGCCCTGAAAGGTGTTTACACAATGATTGCTGTAGAGGAGAAAGAAATCAGAAATAATGTTTCGGCCAGAACTACCACTCTTTTGCGAAATGTTTTTGCCTTACAGGATTAAACTCAATTTAAAATAGAATTAACCTAACCTTAATAATCTTTAATAAACCTAGCTCGTAAATTTGGTAGTGATTAAATCACTGAATTATGTTGGGCTGGTTCAAAAAGAAAGCAAAATTAGGGATGCTGAGGAAAAAGTATCGGGATTTGATGCATAAATCGTATGAAATCCCATTGGGCGATACACGAAAGAGCGATAAGATCCACCGTCAAGCAGATAAGGTTTTTGAGGAAATAAAATATCGGTCTTCGAAAAAATGAAGGCTATCGCTTCATAATTACTTCCATTTCATTTTGGATCCGTTTTGTTTCGTGCAATGCGGCTTCTGCAAAATCTGTATCTTTTGAAGCATAAATAATTCCTCGAGAAGAATTGATAAGCAAACCAATATCATCGGTTAGTCCGTATTTACATACCTCCTGTAGGTTTCCTCCTTGAGCCCCAACTCCCGGAACCAATAGAAAAGCATGGGGAACGATTTTTCGGATTTCCTTAAAATATTCCGCCTTTGTTGCTCCTACCACATACATCAATCGATCGTTGTCCTTCCAGGTTTTGGAAGTCTCCAACACTTCTTGGTACAAATATTTTCCATCCACTTTTTTTGTCTGAAAATCATAAGCCCCCTCATTGGATGTCAAAGTCAACAAAATAGTGTGTTTGTTTTTAAAACTTAAAAAAGGCTCCACTGAATCCCGGCCCATATATGGAGCCACGGTTACTGAATCGAAATTTAGTTTTTCAAAAAATGTCTTGGCATACATGGCAGAAGTATTACCAATATCTCCCCGTTTTGCATCGGCAATCGTAAAAATGTTTGGATGTTTGTCATTGAGATAATTGATTGTTCGTTCCAGCGACTTCCATCCTTTTAATCCGTAGGCTTCGTAGAAAGCAATATTTGGCTTGTACGCTACCACATACGAATGCGTTGCATCAATAATTGCTTTATTGAACGAAAATATCGGGTCTTCTTCCTTTAAAAGAAATTGAGGAATTTTATTCAAATCCACATCAAGTCCAATGCAGAGAAAGGAATTTTTCTTTCTTATTTCTGAAATCAGTTGGTTGGTTGTCATAGGAATTGAAGTTAAACTAGGTCTTATAATTGTCGAAAAAATCTCGGAGTCTATTAAAAAGCGTCTCCTGTTTCCTTTAATTTTTCCGTATTATGGACCAAATGAAGCTCATCAACAATTTCTTGGATATCGCCGTTCATTATATTCCCAAGATTGTAAAGCGTTAAATTTATTCGATGGTCCGTAACGCGACCTTGGGGATAATTGTATGTTCGGATTTTTGCGCTTCTGTCGCCGCTTGTTACCATAGAGCCTCTTTTTAAGGCATCTTCGGCCTGTTTTTTCGCAAGTTCCATATCATAAAGTCGGGAACGCAATACGCGAAATGCCTTCTCCTTGTTTTTATGCTGCGATTTTTGGTCTTGGCATTGGGCAACAATCCCCGTTGGAACATGGGTCAATCTTACAGCGGAATAAGTTGTATTTACTGATTGTCCGCCAGGTCCTGAGGAGCAGAAAAAATCGATGCGAACATCTTTCGGATTGATTTCGATATCAAAATCCTCCGCTTCAGGAAATACCATTACAGTTGCCGCACTGGTATGGACCCTTCCCTGCGTTTCGGTCTGAGGAACACGTTGCACACGGTGCACGCCGGCCTCAAACTTTAATGTCCCGTAAACATCGTCTCCTTCAATTTCGATTTGCACTTCCTTGAATCCGCCACTGGTCTGATCATTAAAATCAATTATATTGGTTTTCCAGCCTTTGTTCTCACAGTATTTCGTGTACATTCTCAACAGGTCCCCTGCAAAAATACTGGCCTCATCCCCGCCTGTTCCTGCTCTAATTTCCATTACCGCATTCTTAGAATCTTCAGGGTCTTTTGGAATTAGAAGGAATTTAATCTCCTCTTCCAGAAGTGGCATCCGTGCTTCCGCTTCCTCAAGTTGAAGTTTTGCCATATCTACCATTTCAACATCCTTCCCATCTGAAATGATTTCCTCAGATTCTTTGATATTATTTTGAAGATCAACGAATTCTGAACGCTTCTCCATCAAAATTCGTAATTCTTTATATTCTTTGTTTAGTTCAACATATCGCTTTTGGTCTGAAATTACTTCGGGTTGAATTATCAAATCACTTACTTCGTCGAAACGTTGTTTTATTATGTTCAGTCTATCTAACATATAGGTTTTATAATGGGTTGCAAATCTACAATTTTTTGAGTTAAATAGTTGTTCCTACAAATGGTTGTTGATTTCAAATAAAGTAATGAGAAAATCTCTTGGGCAATGGAATTGTTTGAGGTTGTGATTTCTTCAAAAATGTTTATAATCAATAAACAAACTCGCCATATTCGGATTTAATGGTAAGTTTTTTTGTCTCGGAAGTTTCCACATATCCCACAATCTGTGCATCCACATTGAACGAATTGGATATTTTTATAATATTTTCGGCTATTTCAGGGGAAACATACAGCTCTAAACGATGGCCCATATTGAATACTTGATACATCTCCTTCCATTCTGTCCTGCTTTCGGACTGAATGAGTTTAAAAAGTGGCGGAACCGCAAACATAGCGTCCTTGACGATATGGAGCTTCTCAATAAAGTGAAGAATCTTGGTTTGCGCACCACCGCTGCAGTGCACCATGCCGTGAATTTGATCTCTGTCAATTTGGGACAGGATTTTTTTTATAATGGGCGCATAAGTACGCGTTGGTGAAAGAACGAGTTTTCCAGCGTTTAGAGGACTGCCTTCAACCGAATCATCCAACCTTTTCGAACCAGAATACACCAACTCTTCGGGAACAGAGGAATCAAAACTTTCAGGATATTTCTGCGCCAAGTATTTGTGGAACACATCGTGTCTGGCAGAAGTGAGGCCGTTGCTGCCCATCCCACCGTTGTACTCTTTTTCATAGGAGGCTTGCCCGAAAGAGGATAGTCCTACAATAACATCGCCCGGCTTTATATTAGCATTGTCAATTACTTCGTTGCGTTTCATCCGAGCCGTTACTGTGGAATCCACAATTATGCTTCGTACTAAATCACCCACATCGGCAGTTTCGCCACCTGTGGAGTGAATATTCAGTCCAAATTCCTTTAGCTCGGCAATAAGCTCCTCGGTACCATTGATTATTTCTGAAATAACTTCCCCTGTAATTTGGTTTTTGTTCCTTCCAATAGTTGAAGATAGCAGGATATTGTCTACCGCCCCAACGCAAAGTAAATCGTCAATGTTCATGATCAATGCGTCCTGCGCAATTCCTTTCCACACAGACAGGTCTCCTGTTTCCTTCCAATATGTATAAGCCAAAGAAGACTTGGTCCCTGCCCCGTCGGCGTGCATGATGAGGCAATAGTTTTCATCTCCCGTTAGGTAATCGGGCACTATCTTGCAGAATGCTTTCGGAAAAAGCCCTTTGTCCACGTTTTTAATCGCATTGTGAACATCTTCTTTACCGGCTGAAACACCTCGTTGGGCATATCGTCTTGAAATTTCCTTACTCATAATAATAGTTGTAGATTATGACAGCGGCAAAAGTACGGATTAATAAAAAAGCCCACAACGCAGGTCGCCAATCACCATTAATGTTCTAATTTTTGAGTAGTTCCTACTTATTAAAAAGCAGCTCTCTATACTTTGTAAGTGGCCACAGCTCGTCGTCAACCAATAGTTCCAATTTATCGCAATGGTAACGTATGATCTCAAAAAATGGCTTTACTTTATCACAATAAGCAAAAGCACGTTTTTCCGGATCTTCTATTTTGTTTGCTTTTTTTCTTTCCTCGATCATTTCAGTTATTCCCATATTTATTTTGGAAATGTGATCGCTTATCTTTTCAATTAGGTGCATCTGTTCGCCGGCAAATTTCTGAAAATCCGTTCCATAAATATTTTTAAGCCCTTGTACATTTTGAAGCAGAATATTTTGATATTGGATTCCGGTTGGAATAATATGGTTTCGGGCAATATCACCTAAAACCCGGCCTTCAATTTGGATCCGCATAGCATAGTCCTCAAATTCTATTTCTTGTCGTGCCTCAACTTCCACTTTGCTCATTATTCCCATTTCCTCAAAAAGTGCTACTGATTTTTTTGAGACTTTTGCTCTCAATGCTTCGGGTGTGGTTTTGTGGTGGCTCAATCCACGTTTCTTTGCCTCTTTTTCCCAAGCCTCACCATAGCCATCGCCTTCAAAACGAATTCGTTTGGAATCTTTGATATATTCACGCAGCACATTAAAGATCGCATCGTCTTTCTTCATCTTTTTACTCGATACCAACGCATCCACTCTCATTTTGAAATCAATCAACTGCTTAGCTACAATAGCGTTGAGCACCGTCATTGGATTGGCACAGTTTGCCGTGGATCCAACAGCCCTAAATTCAAATTTATTGCCTGTGAACGCAAAAGGCGAGGTTCGGTTCCGATCGGTGTTGTCCAATAATATTTCTGGAATTTTCCCTACTACGTTAAGCTTAAGATCGGTTTTTTCCTGTGGTGAAAGTTTTCCATCAGTGACTTTCTCCAATTCATCTAATACCGCAGTCAATTGCGATCCTATAAAAACAGAGATAATGCCAGGAGGCGCCTCATTGGCTCCCAACCGGTGATCGTTGCTTGCACTTGCTATGGAGGCTCGTAGCAATTCTTCATAATCGTTTACTGCTTTTATGGTATTTATAAAAAAAGTCAGGAACTGAAGATTCTTAGTTGGCGTTGTGCCGGGTGCCAATAAATTCACACCAGTATTTGTTGCAAGTGACCAGTTGTTGTGCTTTCCACTTCCATTTACCCCGGCAAAGGGTTTTTCATGAAAAAGTACCTTAAAATGGTGTTTTTCAGCAACTTTCTGCATAAGATCCATCAACAATGAATTGTGGTCCACAGCAAGATTTGTTTCTTCAAAGATTGGCGCAAGTTCAAATTGGTTTGGCGCAACCTCGTTATGGCGTGTTTTAACCGGAATCCCAAGAAGCATACATTCCTTTTCCAAATGTCTCATAAAAGTTAGGACTCGACTTGGAATTGACCCAAAATAATGATCGTCCAATTGCTGTCCTTTCGCTGCGGTATGTCCAAGCAATGTCCTGCCAGCCAAGGTTATATCCGGCCGGGAAGCCGCCAATGCGCTATCAACCAAAAAGTATTCCTGTTCCCAACCAAGTGTATTGGTTACTTTCGTAACATTTTTGTCAAAATATCGAGCCACTGCGGTAGCGGCATTCTCAACGGATTGAAGCGCACGCAGCAACGGCGTTTTGTAATCCAGCGCTTCGCCGGTGTAGGACACAAAAATGGTAGGAATACATAAAGTTGTACCATAAACAAATGCTGGCGAAGTAGGATCCCAAGCGGTGTAGCCCCTTGTTTCAAAAGTGTTTCGAATCCCACCACTTGGAAAACTGGAAGCATCAGGCTCTTGTTGGACCAATTGGTTTCCGCCAAATTTCTCAATAGCTTGGCCATTTTCCAGCGTTTCAAAAAAAGCATCGTGTTTTTCCGCAGTGGCACCTGTCAATGGTTGGAACCAGTGGGTATAGTGTGTTGCTCCCTTTGATATGGCCCATTCCTTCATCCCAGTCGAAATATGATCCGCCAAGCTCCTGTCGATTTTGGATCCATTGTCCATTGCGCTCATCACGCTCAAAAATGAATCTTTCGTCAAATATTGTCGCATGGAATCTTTGTTAAAAACGTTAACACCAAAAATATCGGAACGTCTTTCAGGTTCATCTACTTGGACAGGGGTTCGGTTTAAGCTTTTCTTTACGGCATAAAATCGGAGTGTGGACATAGGAGTTGATTTAGGGTTATAGGATGCAAAAATAGTTTATTTCAAACTTACACCCCGTATATCAAACATAAATTTTGAAATAATAGCATATATTTTTGACTCACCCCCTATTTGTAAAGGGTGTATTCAAAAATACTAGTATTGAAGATCTTTTAATTGTATTCGTTCAAACTAAAATAATTCCTATAAATCACTTAATGGGTTTATAGCTTTAATCCAATTCATTATCTTTAAGACTTAAAGTTTGAATTGGGAAAGTTGCTTTATTTAAGAAGCATAGAAGTCATACTTTTCAAAAGAAGAAAAAACGCAAGATGAAAAAGACATTCTTCAAATATCTAGCTAAAATAAACCAAAAATTCCTACCGAGCTTTACCAAGAAAAAGGTGGATTTGGAAAAAGCTTCAAAATTGCAGATGGCAATTTTCGCGTATAAGTTATGGGTTACAAAAAATGCGCTGGATTAATATTTAAGCAACGATTTCACTGCTTGGCCTTGAAGTTGTTCGATACCGTTTAGAAATTCAAGTTCCATCAAAAAATTGCATTGGACTACTTTCCCTCCCAATCCTTCAATCAAATTGCAGGCCGCTCTGGCAGTGCCACCTGTTGCCAAGACATCATCATGCAACAGTACTCTATCCCCATTTTTTATGGCATCGACATGAACTTCCAAGGCATCGGTCCCATATTCCAGACTATAGGTTTCCTTTCTGGTGTGGTGAGGAAGTTTTCCTGGCTTACGGATTGGCACAAACCCAACCTTTAGCCTTTGCGCCAATAAAATTCCAAAGAAGAAACCTCGCGCCTCAATAGCTACGACCTTATCTATTTCTTGCCCATCCAGCAGATCAATTAATTTTTGAAGGCAGGTTTCGGTTGCTTCGTTGTTTCCCAGGAGCGGTGTTATGTCCTTGAATTGGATACCTTGTTTTGGAAAATCTGCAACATTTCTGATGTATTGTTCTAACTGTTTCATATCGTGCAAAAACTGTAAATCCTATATGATGATAAGTTTTGAAATTTACCAATTAAAATCAGAAAGAAACAAAAATTTAAAATGTTTTACGCAATTCCTCCGCAACATATATTTGATCTATAATTACGGTTACTCTTAACGGAAATAAAGAAACCGTACAAAACAAGAAAACGCCAACTGCTAAACATTTAATTCTTAGCTAATTGACGTTTGATTTTGTGACCTTGCCAGGATTCAAACCTGGAACCTCCTGAGCCGTAATCAGGTGCGCTATTCAGTTGCGCCACAAGGCCATTTTTGATAGGGAACAAAAATTTTCTTATTAAATCTGATCCTTTCTATCGGGGGGCAAATATAAAAAAAAAGCTTCATTTACACGCCCAAAACATATAAAATTTGGCTTAGATGATCTCTGCGCTCAATCCGGCTTCCAAAAGCATTGAACATCGAGGCTCCAAGTCGGTCAATTCACCTGTTTTTACGGTGCATTTACCTTTATAATGTACAATTATGGAGCATTGTTCCGCTTGTTCCGGGGTGTGATCGCAAGCATGGATCAACATATTGATTACGTGGTCAAACGTATTGACATCATCATTGTAAAGCACAATTTCATTTTGTCGTGCTTCTTTCTCTGCAATGTTTAGGTCTTCTTGATTTTTTTCCTTTGTTCCCATCATTGGCGTAAAATTACAACATGTTTTTTTAATTTGGAAAAATGATGTTGATTTGATCCAGGAAAGGGTTCGCTCCTATTCATTAAATTTGGCGGCTATCCAGTTGTTTTTTTCTTTATTGTCAACGAATTTTAAATCCAATATATTACAACATTTCTTAATGACCGACAAATCTTCGCTGTAAAATCCGCTTAGGAAAAGAGAACCCCCTTTGTTCAAACATTTACTATACGCTTCCATATCATTCAACAAAATATTTCTATTGATATTGGCGATGATAGTGTCATACTTTCGTCCCACAAGTAAAGAAGCGTCTCCCAATTCGACGTTAATGTTTTTACTTCCATTGCGCGCAATGTTTTCCAATGAATTTTCATAACACCATTCGTCAATATCGATGGCATCAACTTTATGGGCACCCCTCATTTCGGAAAGGATGGCGAGAACTGCGGTGCCACAGCCCATGTCCAGAATATTTTTACCTTTAAAATCATTTTCGAGTATATATTGCATCATCATAAAAGTGGTTTCATGATGCCCGGTGCCGAAGGACATCTTGGGCTCGATCACAATTTCGTATTCAAAATTCTTTTGTGGATGGAAAGGGGCGCGGACCGTGCATTTCCCGTCCACTTCAATGGGATTAAAATTCTTTTCCCATTCCAAATTCCAATTCACTTGCTCAATTTCGGAAAAACTGTATTCTATTTTGAATTCTCCAGAATCCAGAATGTGAAGATTATTCAGAATTCCATCGTTCCAATCATTTTTTTGGATATATGCACTGATGCCATCCTCTGTTTCGACAAAACTTTCGAACCCTGCTTGTCCAAGTTCAGCAATTAAAATTTCTGCTCCAGGTTGAAGCGGTTCAATCTTAAAAATGTATTCTATATAGTTCATAAGTAAGTTGCCAAATTCGCATTCTAGTTTTTTGATATTCAATTCTCTAACGAATTCGCTATATCCATAAAGTCATCAACTTGTAGGGAGGCGCCGCCAACGAGGCCCCCATCGACATCTTTTTGTGAAAAAATTTCCTTGGCATTGTCAGGTTTTACACTCCCGCCATAAAGAACAGGAATGCTTTGGGCCACCTCCTCTGAGTAGTTTTCTGAAATCGTTTTTCGAATAAAATGATGCATTTCCTGCACCTGCTCCGGACTTGCAGTTTCTCCAGTTCCAATGGCCCAAACCGGTTCGTAGGCAATAATAATATGTTGCCATGCTAAATCGGAAATATGGAACAAACCTTCTGAAATTTGTTTCCTTACCCATTCGAAGTGGCTTTTCTTTCTTCGGTCTTCCAATTCTTCCCCCACACAAAAAATAACAGTCATCTTATGTTCCAAGGCGGTATTCACTTTTTCTGCCAGGATTGCATTGTCTTCATGAAAATATGCGCGACGCTCACTATGTCCGAGAATGACGGTTTGAATTCCGGCACTGATAAGCATCCTTGCAGAGACTTCTCCTGTAAATGCACCCGATGCGCTCTGGTGCATATTTTGGGCAATGACTTCTACAGGATGCTCTCGCATGGATTTATAGGCGTGGTTCAAGTTTGTGAAGGATGGGGCGATCATCAAGGAAACATCCTCAGGAAACACCTGTTTTTTTAAATCCACCAAAAACATTTCCGTTTCCGACAAGTCATTGTTCATTTTCCAATTTCCGGCTACTATTTTTTTTCTCATATTTAAATTGGTGCTTTTTTAGGGGTTTAAAAACTTTTTAAAGGTGGCTTATTTTTGGATCAAGCCATCCATACACAATATCAACAAAAATATTGATTAAAATGAATAGCGAGGCAATTACTATAACAGCGCCCATAATCACAGGTAAATCCAAAGTGTTCAATGCGTTTACGATTTCTTTTCCAAGTCCGTTCCAGCCAAAAATATATTCGACAAAAACAGCTCCGGCCAACATTGAGGCGAACCATCCCGAAATAGCCGTAATCACCGGATTTAAGGAGTTTTTCATGGCGTGCCGTCGAATTATTTGTGTAAAAGAAAGACCTTTCGCTTTTGCGGTGCGGATATAATCTTGGTCCAAGACTTCCAATAACGAATTTCGCATCAATTGACTGACCACCGCCAATGGTCGAATTCCAAGTACGATGGCCGGAAGAATCAAGTTTTTCCATTGGATGTGTTTTCCGTGGCCAAAATCATCAACTTCATACAGGCTTCCAGTCATGTTTAAATGTGTGTATTCGTGGAGCAGAAACCCGAATATCCAGGCAAAAATTATTGCGCTGAAGAACGAAGGAACGCTCATGCCCAATATGCTTACCAATTGGATCAGCTTATCTATGACACCGTCTTTATTCAGTACCGAAATTATGCCAAGGAAAACTCCGGCTGCCATTGCAATGAGGATTGCCGACACTGCCAGTATAAAGGTGTTTGGAAACGTTTCTGCAATTACTTCGCTCACCTGTTTCCCATTCTTTTGAAAGGATTCACGTAAATATGGAAATTTGAGAACTGCGGTGAAGTCTGAAACAGTAAATAGTTTGGTCGCCCTGTATTTTCCTTCATATAAATAGGTATAATCTTCTGGATTTGTACTATGGAAGGAAATGGGTGAAAGATCGTTAAGATACTGGATGTACTGAACATGTGTTGGTTGATCGAATCCATACTTTTTTTTAACCAAGGCCAATTGTTGGGCACTTTCGTTTTGGCCCAACATCATTCGAGCAGGATCACCTGGCAAAATAGTAAAAAGAAGAAAAATCACAGTAATTACCCCAAACAGCGTCAGTAAGGCATATCCTAGTTTTTTGAGCACATAATTCGCCACGCTATTCTATATTTACATCTTCAATAGAAAGCGACTCATATTCAAAATCTTCCCCAAACAGCTGCTTGGCGTATTCTTCAATACTAGAGTCGAAACCAGCTTCTTTTCTTCTTTTATTTACATTTTCGGGGTCTTGGATAGGCCATATATAATTTTTGTCGTCATCCATTCTGCCTTGAGTTCCATAAATTTGTGGTTTCCCTTCGTTCATTAAATACCGGTCTTCCATCATTGCCACCAAATTCATTGGTATCTCTCCTTCTTCCCCTGCCCTTTTCACCAATGGAAGATATTCCCCGATTTTGTTTGAATGCTGCAAAACACTCCAAGCCACAGTGTTTGTCGGCTCTCCCACCATTGATTTTCCTGGATAACCTTTTGTCTTAAATATACTTTCAATATAATTTATGTTTGTACTGTCAATTAGATTCTGCAATTGCCATAAATCGCCACTGTATTCGGCTTCTGAAAGGCCCATTTCCTTTCCAAGATTCGCTCTTTTTTCTGGATCTTCTGCTTGCATCAACCTTCGATATTTTTGATCCAAAATAGCGATACTGTCCAAATGTCGTTTCATTTTCAAATCCAGGGTCGGTTTGGCGTTCTCAACCGGTGGAAGGTTTAATCTGTGTGCGTCATTCCAATGTAATTTCTGTTGGATGGTGCCGCGGTTCAGTTGCAAAATTCCAGGGTTGCTTCGGACAATGGTCTTCAATGTAGTTTCGTCACAGAAATAAAAATCAAAATTCAATTTGTATTTTTCTTTTAAAGCTTCTGTTTCTTCTTGTGAAGATGCCGAAAGGCCTATTACCCTATATCCATTTTTCAGGGCTTTATCTGTAATTTGTTTTACGCCAGAATATCCTTCTTTCTCTGTATTTCGCAAACTGTAAGCGATAATGGCCACAAGGTTTTCCTCTTCCAAAATTTCAGATGTAAAATCAACTCCATTTTTTTCTATAGTAAAATCGTGTATTGGCGGGGTGTATCCTTCTTGTATCATTTTGGTTTCCACATCAATAAATTCGCCTTCAACTTGTGGATAATCACCGTGGGTGGAAAATACTTTTTCTTCGCCATTGACAATAAATTTCCATTTATATTCAAAAATTGGTTGTGGCGCATTTTCAGGAACAGACATTCCTTCTTGAATATTGGCGCCGATTTTATAGGCGCGGAAATCTATAATTGGTAAATGTTGCAAAACGTAGTAAGCGATTCCGAAACAAAACAAGAAAGCACCAAAAATTATGAAATTTCGGATTTTTAAGTTGAAAATAGGCTGAATGTACTTGTTACCGATGAACAGGATCAATATCAATACAAGGAGCACCACATCCTTAGTGAACGATTCCCAGGGGGTCAATGGTAGGGCATCACCGAAACAGCCACAATCGGTAACTTTGTTGAAATATGCCGAATAGAAAGTAAGGAAAGTAAAAAACACAATCATTAGCAATAGCGACCACAAGGTGATTTTTTTGAAATGTCCCAGTAGTAGAAAAATTCCTAACAGTACTTCTACAATTACTAAAACTATGGCGATCAACAGTGCGTATGGCACAAAAAATTCAAGATTGAGCACTTCGGGCGCAAAGTAATCCTGAAGTTTAAATGAAAATCCCACAGGATCGTTTAATTTTATCAATCCGCTGATGATGAACAATAAACCGACGATCAATCTTGCAATTCCAACAATATATTTCATAAATCTAAATGCTTTCTATATTTGAGTTTAATTCCAATTCCAAATGAATCAGTGCAAAAATGGCATAATTTATTATGTCCTGATAATTCGCCGCCACTCCTTCTGAAACTTTTGTTTTGCCTTTGTTGTTTTCAATTTGTTTTACGCGCAATAGTTTTTGGAGTATCAAATCGGTCAATGAACTTACGCGCATTTTTCGCCACGCTTCACCATAATCATGGTTTTTGTCAAACATCAACTGTTTTGTTTCGGCCACTTGTTCATCATAAAGTTGGGTCGCTTTTTCCAACAATAAATCTGGTTGGTCCACAACTCCTATCTTTAATTGGATCAAAGCCATAACGGAATAATTTACAATTCCTATAAATTCGGAAGTTTCATCTTCTGGGATTTTCTGCTCGTTATTTTCTTGTATTTCTCGAATACGTTGAGCTTTTATAAAGATTTGATCGGTAACAGACGGAAGTCGAAGAATGCGCCAAGCACTTCCGTAATCGTGCATTTTGCTGATAAACAAAGACCTGCATTTTTCAATCTGACTGTTGTACTGATTTGAAGTAACATCCATTTTACAAGTGTAAGATTTTGTGTAAATTTCGCTCAAATAAATCAATCTAAAAAATTGCATACGCTCAATTTTAAAGGCAGGCTTATCGATCTATCCGTTCCAAAGGTGATGGGAATCATTAATGTTACTCCAGATTCCTTTTACGACGGCGGGAAATCAATGAGTGAAAAAGATATCCTGGTCAAGGCAGAAAAGATGCTGTCAGATGGTGCCACTTTTTTAGACATAGGCGGTTATAGCACCAGGCCAGGCGCTGAAAAAATCTCAATATCCGAAGAAACAAAACGCGTTGTAAAAGCAATAGAATGGATTTTGAATCAGTTTCCAAACTCATTGATTTCTGTTGATACCTTCCGGAGCGCTGTCGCAAAAAGCGCCGTGAAGGCAGGTGCGGCAATGGTAAATGATGTTTCTGGAGGAATTTTGGACGGGGAAATGTTCAGGACTGTAGGGGAAATCAAAGTTCCGTACATTTTGATGCACATGCGCGGAACGCCGAAAACCATGTCGAAACTCACCACATATACAGATGTTACGGTTGACGTTTTAAAAGATTTGTCAGAAAAAATTGCTGCCGCTCGGGCCATGGGTATCCACGATATAATCGTTGACCCTGGCTTTGGTTTTGCAAAAGATCGCCATCAAAATTTTGAATTGTTGAACAACTTGGAGCTGT
>CAZMDY010000038.1:0-14128 GCA_964565295.1 uncultured Aequorivita sp.
ATTTGGCTGCCAGTCTGTTGGAAGGGAAAAACAGTGATTTCACTGAAGAGGAAAAAGAAATCTTGAGCACTATCAAAAAAGTAAATGTTGTAGCATACCCAATTAAATTAGGCGATACAGTTGATTACATTGCAGAAAGAAAAGAATTGGAATCCATATTAAAACAAGAACAATACAAAGAACTGACCCGGATAAAAGGCGAAAATTGGAACGCAACCCTGAAATATACAGGGGAAGAGGACGCCATTGATGAGGTTATTGTATATGCCAATGACAACGACCGTGGATTTGCACTATTCAGATTGCTCGGTGAAAATATGCGACCCGATCAAATTCTAAAACTGATGGATTCAGCCGAACGGGGTGATCTTGATCTTTCAAAATTCACAGGTCTGGGCGAAATATTTAAGGATTGAGATTCGCCACGAATAACTAATTTATATATTTATTCGTGGCTTTTTTTTAACCACTTTTTTTGCCCTTAGATTCCTGTGTAGGTTGAAGGGGTAATGATCCGCATTTCTTGTTTTATGCTATCTGGGACATCCAGGGTTTCGATGAAGTTGGCTATGGAAATCTTGTTTATCCTTTCGTTGGTCCGGGTCAGCCCCTTTAAAGTTTCATACGGATTTGGAAACCCCTCCCGACGTAAAATGGTCTGGATTGCTTCTGCCACAACGGCCCAATTGTTTTCCAAATCTGCAGCGATTTTTTCCTCGTTCAACAACAGTTTGCCCAACCCTTTTAAGGTGGATTGAAAACCAATGATTGTATGGCCTATCGGCACGCCAATATTCCGAAGGACCGTACTGTCCGTCAAATCTCTTTGCAAACGACTAATGGGAAGTTTGGCCGCCAAATGTTCAAAAAGCGCATTTGCAATCCCCAAATTTCCTTCGCTGTTTTCAAAATCTATTGGGTTGACCTTGTGGGGCATGGCGCTGGATCCTACTTCACCTTCCTTGATTTTTTGTTTAAAATAATCCATGGAAATATAGGTCCAAATATCCCTGTTCAAATCGATAAAAATGTTGTTTATTCTTTTTAAGGTATCAAATAGAGAAGCCATATGATCGTAGTGCTCTACCTGTGTGGTAGGGAAAGAATAATGTAGCGTCAATTTTTCTTGAACAAACTTTTTTCCAAAGGCTTTCCAATCGATATCTGGAAAGGCGATTTTATGGGCATTGAAATTCCCAGTTGCCCCGCCGAATTTTGCAGCGTTTTTGACATTTTTCAGCATGTCCAACTGTTCTTTGATCCGCACCACAAAAACCTCAATTTCCTTTCCCAATCTGGTAGGGGAAGCAGGTTGTCCATGGGTCCGTGCAAGCATCGGAATTTTTGCCCACGCCTCTGAAAGGGAACTTAGTTTCTGCAGTACATTCGTCAAAGTGGGTATATAAACCTCGTTGATCGAGTCTTTTAATGAAAGAGGAATGGCCGTGTTGTTAATATCTTGTGAAGTAAGTCCAAAATGGATGTATTCCTTGAACTGCTGAAGCCCTAGTGTATCAAAAGCATCCTTTATAAAGTATTCAACGGCCTTAACATCGTGATTGGTTATTTTCTCGGTCTCCTTTATTTTATTCGCATTCTCTGTGGAAAAATTTTGATATAGATTGCGAAGAATATTGATTTGGTGTCTATCAAATTCTTTTAACTGGGGCAGGTCCAATTCCACCAAAGCAATAAAATATTCAATTTCGACCTTAACTCGATAACGGATGAGAGCCTCCTCCGAAAAATATGGGATTAAACTGGATGTTTTGGAAGCATATCGGCCGTCGATTGGGGAAATGGCCTTAAGAGCGCTGATGTTCATGGTTGAAAATTTTAAAAGGCACAAAGATACACAACTCTTTCCAAATTATTCTTGAAGCAGGTCTCTATAAGAAGATGAACTACGGTCTTGGTTTCGGGCTGTGTTTATAACGAATTTTTCATAATCTCCTTAACGATATCCGGATCCAGAAGAGTAGAGGTGTCCCCTAAATTAGCGGTATCCTTTTCAGCTATTTTCCTAAGAATGCGCCTCATTATTTTTCCGCTTCGGGTTTTTGGCAAACCTGCCGTAAATTGGATTTTGTCCAGTTTTGCAATCGGTCCAACGTGTTCTGTGATAATCTGGTTGATCTCCTTGCGCAAATTGTCGTGGATTCGACCTTCACCGGTTTCTTTGAGGATTACAAATCCGTACAGCGCATTTCCTTTAACGTCATGAGGAAATCCAACAATGGCACTTTCGGCCACTGCTGGATGTTGGTTAATGGCATCTTCAATTGGGGCTGTGCCCAAATTATGTCCAGAAACTATGATAACATCGTCCACACGACCAGTAATTCGGTAATATCCGGTACTGTCGCGAAAAGCAGCATCGCCAGAGAAATAATAGTTTTCAAAAGCGGCAAAATAGGTGTCTTTAAACCTTTCGTGGTTTCGCCAAATGGTTCGGGCCATTCCTGGCCAAGGAAATTTAATGCACAACTTTCCACTCACTAAATTTTCGGTCAATTCATTTCCATTGTCGTCCATAATTGCTGGTTGTACTCCAGGTAGGGGGAGTGTGGCGTAGGTGGGAATTGTAGGGGTGCTATAAGGAATGGGGGAAATAAGAATTCCTCCAGTTTCCGTTTGCCACCAAGTGTCCACAATCGGACATTTTCGTTTTCCAATGTTCTCGTTGTACCAATGCCAAGCTTCTTCATTGATGGGTTCGCCCACGCTTCCAAGTATTTTTAATGAGGAAAGATCGTGGTTTTCAGAATATTTGAGGTTTTCCTTTGCCAAAGCCCGGATTGCAGTTGGCGCTGTGTAGAATTGGTTGACCTTATGCTTCTCGATTATTTCCCAAAAACGCCCAAAATCAGGGTAGGAAGGGATTCCTTCAAAAAGCACAGTTGTAGCCCCGTTCAATAAGGGGCCATATACAATGTAGCTATGGCCTGTTACCCAACCAATGTCGGCTGTGCACCAAAATACGTCGCCATCACGATATTGAAAAACATTTTTAAAAGTGTGGGCCACAAAAACCATATATCCTGCAGTGGTATGCACCATTCCTTTTGGTTTTCCGGTAGATCCGGAAGTGTAGAGAATATACAATGGATCCTCCGCATCCATAATTTCAGGTTCGCATTCGTTGCTGGCACGATCCAGAAGTGGTTGCAGCCATTTGTCGCGGTTTTCCTTCATGGTTATTTCAGCATTGGTCCGTTTCGCCACCAAAACAGTTTTGACCCCGGGGCAAGATTCCAAGGCTTCGTCCACAATCCCCTTGAGATCTATGGTTCTGTTCCCTCGGAAAGAACCGTCACTGGTCACCACAAGTTTGCAATCGGAATCATTGATCCTTGAAGCGAGTGCCTTGGCAGAAAAACCTGCAAAAACGACGGAATGGATGGCGCCAATCCGTGCACAGGCCAATAAGGAAACTGGCAAATCGGGGATCATGGGCAAATAGATACAAACGCGATCTCCCTTCCTTACTCCGTGGTTTAATAGAACATTTGCAAAACGACAAACACGGTCGTGAAGTTCTTGATAAGTTATACGCTCTGCCAGTTGTGTTGGATCGTTTGGCTCAAAAATTATTGCGGTTTTGTCGGCGTGTGCGTATAGATGTCGGTCAATGCAGTTTTCAGTAATGTTCAGTTCTGCCCCTTTGAACCAAGAGATTTCAGGCTCGCGGAAGTCATATTGCAATATTCTGTCCCAACGTTTTCTCCAAATAAAATTTTCCTCTGCTATTTCTTCCCAAAAATTTTCTGGATTCCGTACCGATTTTCGATATACCTGAAAATATTCTTCAAGATTTTTTATGTGATAATTGCTCATTTTGTTTGATTTTCTATGGAATTTATTAGGGATGATAGAATCTTCCGAATTGTGATACTAAGATAAAGATTTTACTTCATCCTATATACTATTTCGGCCTAAAAGGCTTTGATGGTTTTTGTATCGTCTTTATAAAAATGGGAAACTGAAACGGTAGAGTACTTCTTTCTTTCAATTTGAATCGATTGTTCTTTCACCACAAATATGAAGTAAGTTATTTTTTCAGTAGAATTCGTTTATATAAAAATACGTAAAAGCAAGTTTTTGTATCTTGCGAAAATGGAAGATAAAAAAAAATTGATAGCGCAAGAAATCATCGAAAAACTGGGTTTGGTGCCACATCCGGAAGGAGGGTATTTTAAGGAAACGTACAGAAGCAACAATATTATCAAGGATGAATGTCTTCAAGTTAATTATAATGGCAGCCGCAACTATTCCACATGCATATATTTTCTGTTGAATTCGGATGATATTTCAGCTTTTCATAGAATAAACCAAGATGAAATATGGCATTTTTACGACGGCTCAGCCATAAGACTGCATACAATTTCGGAGGAAGGGAAGCATAGGGAATTTCTTATTGGTCGCAATTTCTCTGAACGGCAAGTGCCCCAACTTGTGGTGCCAGGCGGTCATTGGTTTGCCGCTGAGGTTGTAGAAAAGAATAGTTATGCTCTGGTTGGTTGCACTGTAGCTCCCGGGTTCAGTTTTGATGATTTTGAGCTACCGGAGAGAGGGGTTCTACTTTCCAAATTTCCCCAGCACAGCGAACTGATAACAAAATTTACAACGAACAAAACATAGGATTATGGACGATTTTTTCTTGGAAGCGATAAAAGAAGCCGAACTTGGATTGCTAGAAGGTGGAATTCCGATTGGTTCCGTTTTGGTGCACAATGGCAAAATAATTGGGCGCGGCCATAATCGTCGGGTGCAAAATAAAAGTGTGGTTTTGCATGGTGAAATGGATGCGCTTGAAAATGCTGGACGCCAAGCGGCAAAGGTATATCGGGAAAGTGTGTTGTACACCACTTTATCCCCTTGTGCCATGTGTTCCGGCACTATTCTTCTTTATGGAATCCCAAAAGTGGTAATCGGTGAAAACAGCACCTTTCTCGGAGAGGAAAAACTTTTAAAAGAAAGAGGGGTTGAAGTAATCGTTCTAAATGATTCCCATTGCAAATCTATGATGAATACTTTTATCGAAAGAAATCCGACCCTTTGGAATGAAGATATTGGGGTCTAATCAACTTTAGTTTCCATTTTTTATTGGCAATTTGATTTGGTTTCTAAAACCTGATAAGTGGCCTGACTTAGCTCTTGTCAATATTTTCTTAAATAACATTTATTTAAAACGATTGCTTTGTAATTTAGAGCTTTAACAAGAAATCAATCTCAAATTGAAAGATATGAAAACAATAAGCGGCATTATTGCAATCGGGTTGACGGCGTTTTTAGTTTCTTGTGGAAGCACCCAAGATTCTGTATCCTCTACTGCTGAAAGCAATCGGGGACGAAACACTGTAGAAACCTCCGAAAACACAAATTCAAGGATGGCAAGGAATTCCAACGCCGCCCGAACTGAAGAAAACGCAAGGCGATTGGCCGAAACTGAGGAACGACTTGAGCTGAACCGTATGTATTCTGACTTGAATATGGATCAGTCGCAGATAGACAATTTTGAAAGACAATGGAGCGAGGCCAAAAATTCATGGAGGCGTGAGAATCGCAATCAAACAATGAACAGCTATGAGCGCATTGAACATCAAGACCGAATTCTGAATGGGATATTGGATGATGATCAGTTCAGTTCCTATCAGCAGTGGGTGCGGGACAACGCTTCCGAGGATTGAAAAAATTTGGATAGATCTTGGGGTTATATCTTTAGTGGTGATCATTAAATATACGCTCTGAACAATTTTTGCCTTTTCTTAATCCTCCAATTTTGTAAAACGTTCCGTATGTGTGTAATTGGAAGGATAGGCGCCAACCTGCAGAAGAAGTGGCCTTAGAACAAATTCAAAGTCCAAGGCTTCCACTGAACCATTTTTGTTTAAATGGAACTGCATAAATTCTTCGCGCTGTGCCGGATTTTTCCAGATTGCCCTAAACGTGTCATAATGCCAATGCTCTAGTTTTGCGGTTAAATCCGGGGTGTCCCAAAACTGAATTTCTAATTGATCTCCATTTTTTTTCACCTTTAATTTTCCGTATCCCGGGGAGCGGTACGTTCCGACAAAATCATTGGGCTCTACACTTGGTTTTGTGTTAAGTTTCCGGTTTTGGTGAATCTCTTTACGGGCGTCCTTGGCTTTTTTATACGAATGTTTATAAGCCTGAAGATAGCGCTGGTGCCAATCCACATCATTTATTCCCAAATATGCGTCCAATACCTGATATGCAATGGCATTCCCCAACGAGTTGAAAGAGTTGCCCACGACAACGACGCCAAGTTCCAATTCGGGCATAAGGTACATTGCAGTGTTAAAGCCATCTGTAGCCCCACCATGGGTCAGGATGCGTTTTCCTTGGTAGTCAAAAATGTTCCATCCAAAACCGTAGCTACGTTGGGAGGCCATCGCATCTGCGGGACGTATCGTCATTTGCGGGGAATGGATTTCATTCATCTGGTCAGTGCTGATAATAGTTTTTTCTTTATAGTTTCCTGGCACCCCCAATTGCATCATCATCCATTTGTTCAAGTCGTTTACTGAAGCGTTTATTCCTCCGGCAGGTCCTGCATTATCCCAATTTCTGCGTTGTATAGAGACAATTTTTCCATCAATTTCCTGATGCGGATAGGCTTGGTTGTCGCCACTTTTTATCTGTGTGATGCTTGTGGTGGTGGAATTCATTTCTAATGGCTCAAACAGATGTTTCTTTAAAAATAAATCCCATGTTTGTCCGTCCACGTGCTCGATTATTTGACCGGCCAAGGAATACATAACGTTGTTGTAAACAAATTCCGATCTGAAGGGTTTCTCAAATTCCATAAACCGCATTTGGTACAGAACACTGTCACGCGGACTTGAGGTCATAAATTGTAACCGGTTCCCTAAAATCCTTCCCAAACCTACACGATGGGTAAGGGCGTCGCGGATGGTAATTTCCTGGGAAACCCAAGGGTCTTTCAACTCAAACCATGGAATGTGCTTTTTGATCTTGTCATCCCAATCTATTTTACCCTCATCCACTAAAATTCCCAAAGCTGCAGCTGTTATATTTTTGGACACGGAGGCAATACTAAAAATGGTGTTCGCGTCAACCTTTGTGCCGCTTTCCAATTGTTTTTCTCCAAAACCTTTGGCATAGACTACTTTGCCGTCCTTGACAATTCCAATGGCCAAACCAGGAATTCTCCAATCCACTCGGGCCGATTCAACCCATGTGTCAAAATTCTGTGGAAGGGGATTTTGGGCAACAAGGACAAAAAAAGTAGAGAAAAATATTGTGAACGAAATCAAATTTCGTTTTAAATCAAATCGGATCATGATATCATATTTTTCGCTAAGATACTTATTATGTCCTATTTTAAATGATACTTTCCGCGTTCTAGTCCGGGCATATTTTGTAGTCCATATATAGCATCTACAGGAAATCTTTCAAACAGCCCGTCGGATATCATTGCTGGGTCGCCTTCCATCGTCTCTTCCATAGGTTGGAAATGCGCCTTACGGTTCCATTAAACCCAAATTGTTAGCTAAATATTTTAATCGAGTTTATTATCTTCTTGAATGGAAGTGCATCAAAATCGGCCAGGTGAACTATGCTTCCCAATGTTTGGAAGTGCCAAACAAATTCCGAATAGAGCGCCAAAAGCTATAGGAGGGAAGCTTTACCGGATCTTCGGATTCTGAAATGGAATCGTGGGCACGAAGAAAATCGCTCTCAGACTTTCGGTCTATATATTTTTTCCGTTCCTTACTTAAAACCTGCATGTTTTTTTCGTTTTTTTCCAAAATGGAATGGACCAGTGGTAAGAGTCGTTCATTCAGAGTATTGATGGGTTCTTTCAGGAAAAATCCATAAGCTCCCTTTTCTAAGAGAAGGTCGCGGTCAGCTTCGTTTTTTAAATGTGCTGTTATTACGACCACTGGAATTTTTTTATTGTAGTTCTGGGAGATCCGGAGCACATCGAAAGCGTCCATTCCCACTAAATTAAAATCTGTAATGATAAGATCGGGGATAAAAGTTTTTAAAGCATTGATCAAGCTCAATTCGCTATCGACGAATCGAATTTCGGGATTTTTACAAATTTTATTGAACTGTCGCTGAAGTAAAAAGGAGTCCGAAACCAAATCTTCGACCAGGAGTACATTGAGATTTGTGGGGAGGTTCATAATGATTGATTGTTTTGGGGGTTTGTGTATATTTGAAATAGAATAAAAGGTTTTTATAATTTGTAATGTTTAACGAAAATTTAAATTTATAAATTTTAATTCACAATTACCACATATTTATGAAAAGAATCAGGAAAATTGGTTTTACAAACTTCATTCTTCTTATCTCATCACTTGTTTTAGCTATAATCTTGATTTCCTTTTCGTTTGTGATGAATGCCGAATCGGCCACGGGAATCTCCGACAGTTGGAAGGTAAAAAACACAGTAAGGCGTATGGCGTCTGCCATTTCAAACATCGAAAATAGAAAACTGGCCTATGTTTTTACCCGACAGATCAAATATAAACATGAATTTACGGAACATTTCATCGAATATGATGCCTTAAGAGAAGAAGTGGAAGCCATGGTAAGCCACAATGGACCACAGTTGGAACGGTTGCGCAAGGTGGACAGTTTGGTCGACAAACATTTTGCCGATTTTAATAAATCTCTAAATGAGGAAGGGTTCACTGCTCTGGAAATGGTTACGGAAAGCAAAGAGGAAATGTTGAACGCCGAACAGATCAGGTCTTATCTCGGAGAAATAATAGATATCGAAGATACCTTTCTTGAACAACGGATCAAAAATTATGACTTGTGGATGTTCCTGATAATTGCGGGTATTTTGATTGCTACCTTTATAGTTGGGCTCAGTCTCTATAATTTGATAAACAGGATAAAACCTTTGGTGGAGGAATTGGTCGAAACCAAGGAAAATTTAGAGGCTTCAAACCGATCTCTGAATATTACTTTGGAGGAGTTGAACAATCTGAACACAGAAAAGGAATTGGAAATTCGCGCGAAGGAAAAAGCAATTATGGAAACGGAATTGTTAAATGATTCCCTAAGCGCCAAGAACCAACAACTTGACCATTTCGCATACGTTGCTTCCCACGATTTACAAGAACCCTTGCGCACTGTTTCAAATTATTTGGAGGTGTTTCAGGAAGATTTCCCAGAACGCCTTGAGGGCGAAGCTTCTTTATATTTCGATTTTATAAACAGTGCTGTAGAGAGAATGCGTAATTTGATCAGTGGCCTTCTTTCTTTTTCTAGAATCGGGACCAGTGGGGAAATGGAGCAGATTGATCTGAATGCTACCCTTTCAAAAATACAAGATGATTTATCGATCCTGATAGAGGAGCGTAATATTACCTTTGAAATCGATTCGCTCCCAACAATTGAAGGTTATAGAATTGAGATAAAGCAACTTTTTCAAAATTTGATTTCCAATGCCATTAAGTTTACTGATCCCAAAATCAACCCAAAAGTTAAAATTTCCTTTGATGAAACTGATAATTTTTATAATTTCCACCTCCAAGACAACGGCATCGGTATGTCAAACAATAATATTGGCAAAATTTTCGACATGTTCAGTCGCCTTCATAATTCCAAAGAATATGGAGGTCAGGGCATTGGGTTGGCATTTTGTAAAAAAATTGTTGAGTTGCACCACGGAAATATTTGGGTCACCTCGAAACCGGGAAAGGGAAGCACCTTTCACTTCACCATTAAAAAATAAAAACGAACCAAGTCTTAAATTAAATACGATCGCATAAATCAAGTGCATAACATGCGTGGAAATATCACACAGGTAAAGTCTACTTTTTCCTGTAAAAAGAATGTAGGTATAATGAAGAGCAAAGTGAAAAATATACTATTTATAGATGATTCAGAAAGCGATAATTTTTATCATCAGAGAAAAATTAGAATGATGGGCATCGCCGATAATATACATACTTGCTTTAGCGGTCAAGAAGCTTTGGACTACTTGAGCGAGGAATTTGACGGATCATCCTTGCAGCCTACCCTTATCTTTTTGGACATCAATATGCCAGGAATGAATGGGTGGGAATTTTTGGAAGAATACGAAAAACTAGACTTGGCCCAAAAAAAGGAAATCGTGCTTGCCATGCTCAGCAATTCTATTGATGCCCGGGACCAGGAGAAAGCTGAAAAATACAAATCTGTCCGAGGATACTTCAGTAAACCATTGAGCGTTGAAGGCGTTCAGTCAATTTTGGAAACCCATTTTGCTGAATAATATTTGAAAGGGTTTCGGAATTTCCTCCCACATCAATAACAGTCCATTTTGAGTTGACCTTTTTCCAACAATAGATTCATTGAAATGGAGGGATTTTCATTTATTATTTTGTCAATTACAGATAAAACATCGTTCTGCATTGATATGGAGCCACAGATCATACAGATGCCGTCGTTCTCAAAATTTCTCAGGATGATCTCAGATTGTTCCCTGACAAGGTCCTGAACATACTTTTTGTTCTGTTCGCGTGAATAGCACCTGTGGATGGTTAATTTCTTTTTTTCTCCCGATAAAATTGAATGGTTGTTTCCCAACGTGTTGTCATACAGTTTTGAAGAGTTTGTCGTGCGTGTTCCCCACAAAAGTTGGATGTCGCTTTTCCCGTTTTCCGAAACCATTCCCAAAAAAGGGGCGATTCCCGTCCCGTTGGCTATCAACACGGCCGATTTGGTTTTTTTGGGAAAATGGAACTCAGGGTTTGGTTCCAAAGCAGCATAAAGAATATTCCCTTTTTGAAGTCCGTAAAGGTGATTGGACGCTTTTCCAAATTGATGTCTTTTTATGCTAAGTAAAATTTCCTTTCCCATTCTGGCAATGGAATATTGACGAAGCATTTCGCTTTCCTCCAACTCAATGGAGAGCAGATCCCCGGATTGAAATTTGGTTTTCTTCTTCGGCATTAATTTCAACAAGAAGGTATAATCCGAATTTATTTCCGTTCGTTCGATCACTTCGAAAGGAAGTTTTTTTAACCTTTTCTTTTTTGCTGGACCTAAATCAATCCGTAGATCGACATTGGTTGCTTGGCTCCATTTTTCTGCCCACTTTCCAAAAGCGCTGAAGTCGGCGCCATTTATTTTATATATCGGCAAAATAGGTTGGATACCGTCTTCTCCTTCCAAAAGCTTATCCACCAAATTTGCGAAAGCACAATATTTTGGATATTCCAGGGAACCAAGCCCCACCACTGAATACAAGATTGGGTTGGACTGCTTTACTGTACTGAATAGATTTTGGAATTTTCTGGCATTGGTAGGTGGTTCCCCATTTCCATAAGTCGAGGTGAAAACAATAATATGAGTTGCGGAAGGAAAATCTTCATAATTGTTCAACTCGGTAATATGTGATTTTTTTCCGGCAAGGGTAAGCGCCGAGAAAAATCGGGTGGCGAAATCATAAGCGTTTCCAGTTTCCGAACCAACTAACACAATATATTCACCTTCGTCTTTTGAAAAAACATTGGTAATTTTTCCAACCTTGGATTTTTTAAGCCGTTTCCAAGTCATTACAAAACCGGAGTACATAAAGAAAATGAGAGAACCACTGGCAATCAACAAAACAACAGACCACAGCACGCTGCCTTCCCCTGTATGTAAAATTAAGCTGAAATGGGAAACAATTTGTATAAAGGGATATGTGTTACTGGCCGTTATTTCCCCAGTTTGCTGATTGACCCTTATTTCGCGGTCCTTCAAACTTATTTGGAAATAATCTTCTGGATCGGGCGAAAATGGGAAATCCACTTTTCGTATTTCTGAAAGTGGGGTTGAATTAAAAAGCGGGATTTCAGCAGGATTGTTGTATTCTGTAGCACTTGTCATTTCAAGATTTTCGTTAAACCTATTTTGAAATTCGGGCAGTATACCAAATTTTTCAGCGGAGAGATATACCCCGCTCAGTGCAATAATGAGGATAGGAATAAGCACCCATCTTCCTATAATTACATGATAACGCATTTCAAAATATTCCTTTTTCACTTTGGAAAAAAGCCTTCCTATTCCCCCTTGTCTTTTGATGATTAGAATCAACCCAGTTAGGGCAATGACGAAAAGCATCAAGGAAACAAAGCCGACAAAGAACCTGCCAATACTTTTTAAAAACAGAGAACGGTGAAGGTTGGTTGCAAACGTATAGACCGCAGGACGTTTGGTTACCTCTCCCAGCTGTTCGCCAGTCTCTGGGTTTATATAAATATCCAAGGTTTCAAAATCATCGGTCAGCACTGAAGTTTTTACAAAACCAGACGATTCCACTTCCACTGAAAATACTTCATCGTAGTTTTCCTGAAGACCATGGATGGTCTGCGCCAAGGTAACTTCATCCAAATCGCTGACCAGATATCCTTTGGTTTGATGTGCAATAGGTTCCACGGCCAAAATAACTCCTGTGATCGATGCCACAAGCAAAAATATAGAAGAGACAGCCGCCAGTACCAAATGACTGTATCGCCAGATAGAAATGCCCATCAATTATTATAAGTTAGAGAGCTGAAAAGCAAGATGAGGGTTTGAATTATTTTGCCAACATTCGCACATATCGTATAAAGCCAGTGCCATCTTGTTTGCTTTGTAGGTTCTCGGTGGTGAGCGGGAACTGTACATCCGCCTTATGATAGCTTTTGTCCTCCACCGAAGTCTCAAAACGCAGACTATAGCCTTTGTCTATTTTTTCTGAGGGAATTTGCAAGACGCTTACCATTCGTTCACCACCTTTTATGGTTTCCCCAGAAATAGCATCAATATTTGTCCGGTTTTTTCCGTAAAACTTCCACCATTCAGTTATTTCACTGTACCATTCAGGATCTTTGCCAACGACGTACAGGGTTTCTTCATATTCACCTGCCGGATTCAGTAAAGAGATGATCACATAAGCTCCTTCGCCTGTATAGTTTGTCAATTGTATCATACATTTCACGGATACGTTTTCAACTGATTTAAAACCAGTAAGGAAGATTCCACAGAAAATGAGAATTGCTATTGATCTGACAATATTTTTCATTCTAATTTAAAAATTTAAGTGCTGTGTTTTTGTTTTGCAACTGTTCGTTCTCACTCGCCAGATCAAAAGCTGTTTCCCCAAATTCGGTGGTAGCTTTGATATCGCAACCCAGAGAAACAAGAAGTTCCATTACTTTTGTGTCTTTTGCTTTTAGGGCCGCTTGGTGCAAAGCAGTCATTCCTTCTGTATTTACTGCATTAATGGCTATGTTGAATTTGGTCAACCGTTCCATGAGCGCAAGGTCATCTTTGTTGGCGGCAAGGTGATAAATTGAATTTCCTTCGGCTTGGATAGCGTCCAACTTCAATCCTTTCTCTATAAGAAAATCAAGTTTCTGATCGAATGCTTGAAGGTTTCTATGATTGTAGGACTCAATTAAATAAAACGCCAAACTATTGCCCTGTTCGTCCAACAGATCGATATTCAGACCTTGGTCTATAAGAAACCCCACCACCTCTGGAGTGTTGTTTGCCACGGCCAACATCAAAGCTGACTGTCCTTTTTCATTTGTATTATTTAAGTTTTTTGAGTGTTGCGCCATACGTTTGACAATCTCGATGCTGTTTCTGGAACATGCATTGAGAAAAGGAGTATTTCCATCGGCATCTTTTTGGTCCACATCGGCGCCTTCGTTTAAAAAGAAATCAATTACACTAATGTCCACTTTGCTGTTGGAAACTCTATGAAAAGGAGTGGTGCCGTCGTGGGTTGTAATGGTTGGATCCAGACTTAGGCTTTTTAAATATTCATATACCCCAATTGAATTATTGAATCCACGGGTTCCTTGGGCCGCAAACATAAACGCATTTCCACCGTTTTTGTTGGGCGATTGGTAATCCAATCCTTTGTTAACGAGTGTTTTGAGTAGCTCAATATTCCCTCTACGGGAAGCGTAATTAAAGATTCCATTTCCTTCATAATCTGTACCTTCCAACAATATGCCATTATCGACAAAATATGCCAGATCATCTTCGTTTTTCAAATAAGGCGCGGCAAGTAAAAGCAGGTTGGCGCCTTGTTCGTTTTTCTCATCTGCCAAATCAATGCCTAGGGAGCGGAACAGATCATAAACTCCTGTATCGGTTAGTC
>CAZMDY010000039.1:0-14115 GCA_964565295.1 uncultured Aequorivita sp.
GCTAGGCTCAGCTCTGCAAAAGCTGCTACAGCGGTTCGAATCCGCTCGATGCCTCGAAGAAACCTCAACAGATTCTGTTGGGGTTTTTTATTGGCATAATTCCACCATTCAAAGTATTTGCCTGAAATATTAGATGAACTGTTTAAAAACTTCTATTTACAACTAGTATGGGTGATCAACGGGCGGAATAGGTCTTTCAAAAGGTTGCTGTTGCCCCGGAATCTTTTCAAGACCCGCTTCCATACCTTTTGGAAATACTCCCTGGAAAAGTAGGAAAACCCCAAATATTAAAATCAAGATACTTACCCACTTTTTTGTTTTAAAAATAAAACGAGGGGTCATTTTACTTTTTAATCGCTTTGCCAATACCATTTTAAATAAATCAGTTGTAAAGAACACAATCAACACGGTGGCCACAAACATAAAAACGCCATTTTCATGGGTTGTAAGCGCATTGGCCATAATCAACACCCCGATCCAACCTGCCAAAACCCCAAAATTGACGAAATTCAACAGAAAACCTTTTAAAAAGAGACCGCCAAGATTCTTTTTTACATTAACCGCATAATGTTCGCGAACTATTTTAAAAACCGACCGATTGGTGCGGATATAAGAAATAATCCCATAAGCAATGAGGATGCCGCCTCCAAAAATAAGCAGACCTGGATCGTTTTTTACTTGTTCCAAAATCCGGCTTGTACTGAAAAACGCTACAATAATAAAAACTATATCTGCGAAGATGGCGCCCAAATCAAAGAAGATGGCTGCTTTTATCCCTTTGGTAATCGCAGTTTCTATCAACGTAAAAAATACTGGACCCACAGCAAAGGCCAAGAGAAATCCATAAAATGCTGCGTAAAGTAAACCATCGAACATAATAAGGTAAAAGTACAAAGTTTTTTAAAACATGGACTTTTTATTGATCCGTGGATAGCGTGGATATCCTTACTAAATTTCGGTTTCCAAAAGAATAAAATCCAGATGTTTTTTTACCAGATCGGCATTTTTTACTTTCACATATACTTCGTCTCCCAATTGATAAACCTTTTTAGTTCTTTGACCAATTACAGAATATTCTTCCTGATCAAAGACATAATGATCGTCCTTCAAATCTTGAAGCCGTACCATTCCCTCGCATTTATTGGAAATGATTTCTACGTAAATGCCCCATTCGGTAACACCTGAAATAACTCCAAGAAAATCCTCGTCCTTATGGTCCATCATATACTTGACTTGCATATATTTAATACTGTCACGCTCTGCGTTGGAAGCTAAATTTTCCATATCGCTACTATGGCTGCATTTTTCTTCATATTCTTCCTCTTTTGCCGACTTTCCCTGATCCAAATAATGTTGCAAAAGACGATGTACCATTACATCTGGATAACGTCTAATGGGGGAAGTAAAATGTGTGTAGTAATCAAATGACAGTCCGTAATGACCAATATTATTGGTGGTATAGATTGCTTTGCTCATACTCCGAATTGCCAAAGTATCTATTAAATTTTGCTCTTTTTTGCCCTGTACGTCTTTCAGAAGTTTATTCATTGAAGTAGCAGTGGAATGTCTATCCTTAGTGTTTAATTTATAGCCAAACCGCTTGATTATGTTTTCCAGTGCTGCAATCTTCTCATCATCAGGTTCGTCGTGTACTCGATATACAAATGTCTTTTTGGGTTGTTGTTTCCCAATAAATTCTGCCACGCTTCGATTTGCCAACAGCATAAATTCCTCTATTAGCTTATTGGCATCCTTGCTTTCCTTAAAATAAACGCCTTCTGGTTCGTTCTTTTCATCAAGGATAAATTTAACTTCCACTTTATCAAAAGAAATAGCTCCTGCACGCATGCGTCTTTGTCGGAACATTTTTGCCAAACTGTCCATCTGCAAAATGGCATTTGCAATCTCAGATTTTACTGTATATTCTTTATCAGTAATAGAGATGTTAGATGGAATATCAAAATGTATGGCTTTTTCATCTGGTTTTAAACCTTGGTTTGTTTCTATGATATGTTGCGCTTCTTCATAAGAAAAACGAGCATCGCTCAGAGTAACCGTTTTTCCAAACCACTGCTTTTTTATTTCAGCTTTATTATTGATTTCAAAAACTGCTGAAAATGTATATTTTTCTTCATTTGGACGTAATGAGCAAGCTTTGTTTGAGAGAATTTCCGGAAGCATTGGCACAACTCTGTCTACCAAATAGACTGAAGTTGCCCGTTCATAAGCTTCATCATCAAGCTCATTTCCTGGAGTTACGTAATGTGAAACATCCGCAATATGGATTCCAATTTCGTAATTTCCATTCTCCAGTTCGTGGAACGAAAGTGCATCGTCAAAATCCTTTGCATCTTTTGGATCAATTGTAAACGTAAGGATATCGCGCATATCGCGCCGTTTTTTAATCTCCGACGCTTTAATGGTAGTGTCTAATTGGTTGGCATAATCTTCTACTTCCTTTGGAAATTCATAAGGAAGACCGTATTGGGCAAGAATGGAATGAATTTCGGTGTCGTGTTCACCGGGCATTCCGAGAATTTTTAGTACTTGTCCAAAAGGTGAATCGGCATCTGAAGGCCAATCTTCCATTTCGACCAAAACTTTTTCACCATTGTTTGCCCCATTTATTTTATTTTTTGGAACGAAGATATCAGTATACATTTTATGGTCGGAAACAGCTACAAAAGCAAAATTTTCCAACACTTGTATTGTTCCTACAAATTCTGTCCGTTTTCGCTCTATGATCTTTGTTATCTCGCCTTCAGATTTTCCATCCTTCTTTCGTTTAAATACGTAAACTTCCACAATGTCTCCGTGAAGCGCTTTATTTAAATTTTTATTGCTTACGTAAATATCGTCTTCTAATTCATCGACAATTATATAGCCTTGGCCCCTGCCTGCAATATCTACCTTGCCAGTATAATAATTCAACGATGGCGTTAGCATATATTTTCCTCTTTCAACTTCTTGAATGGATTTTTTTCCTTGAAGATTCTTAAGGGCTTTCACTATTTGGTTTCGGCTGCTTGGATCATCGACTCCAATTTTGGCGGCAATTTGTCTGTAAGAAAACGTTTTGGAATGATCTTTTCTTAGAATATCAAGAATAATTTCGGGGAGATTGTTTATTTTATTCTTTCTTTTTTTATGTCTTGGCATAATTGTTTTTTGTAATTGTGTAAAAGTACGACATATAAGACAACAGCATATTTAAATTAGCAAAGATTTAGTAGGGCAACGTAAAGAAGTCATTTGGTTATTGCCTATTTTAGTGCTTTGTACAGAATATTTATAATCATTCATATCAGAATTGAAACACTTTAAGACCATAGCAATATACCAGTATCCGGCAGAATATGCCGTGCTTCGGTTATTGTTTGATCAAGCAGAAATAAGATATGAGTTTGTGAATGAAACCATGATGAGCGTATTCCCGTTATATTCAAATTCCGTTGGCGGAATCAGGCTACAAGTTCATATTGATGACATTCCAGAAGCTGAGGAAATTATAGAATCCTTAAATCCGCCAACCACTTTAAAGATTGTTTAAATTCCCCTTAAACACTGTATTTAATTCTTATCAACACATATTATATAATCATTTGTTTTTTTAAAATTTAAAATATAAAAATGATGATGATGATTGTCTGTTAACAGCCGTGATAACTTTTGTAGGTTTTGTTTTGAAATTAATTTATAGGTAAATTAATAACTTGTTGTTAACAGAAATTTAAGATTTAAAACATTTGATTTCAATGTGTTTCCATAAGTAATCAACAGCTGTACATATCTAATTTTTGTTATTTTTGTTTGATAAATAATCAAGAATTAATTGTGCAAAACACCTTTTGAAATGATGATAACGAAGCGAAAAGTTATCGCTTAAAACTTTTGTCGATCCAGAAGTATTATTGGTTGGAATTTTAATCCGTATTTGCAATTAATTTTATGGAATTCAATCAACAATTATAAACTAAGTTTTCAACTTAATTTTGAATTGAACGTTAAGAAATTGCTATCAATTGATTTTCAGTTATCAAAGGATAAAGTTTGTTGTGAGTCCTTTTTATACCAAGCATTTTCGGAAATGTTTTATTTTTGAAAGCTTTTTACAGCCTTTGCGGGAATCATCGTAGATTTAGGAGATGTAAAGGTTTTTTAATTTTTATTAATCAGACAATTATATACAAATGAAAATTTCTATAGGTAATGACCACGCAGGTACAGAATACAAAAACGAAATTATCCAGTATCTAGAAAAAGAAGGATATCAGATTATAAATCATGGAACAGATTCAACGGAAAGTGTAGATTATCCCGATTTTGTTCATCCTGTTGCCAATGACGTGTCGACTGGAAATGTTGAAATGGGAATCATAATCTGTGGAAGCGGAAATGGTGCCAATATGACCGCCAATAAGCATCAAAATGTACGATCGGCACTGTGTTGGACCAAGGAAATTGCAGAATTGGCCCGCCAGCACAACAACGCAAACATACTTAGTATCCCTTCTCGGTTTACAAGTCTTGTACAAAGTGTGGAAATGGTCAAAACATTTTTGAACACTGATTTTGAAGGTGGCCGCCACCAAAATCGGGTTTCCAAAATTCCTTGTCGTTAATATTTCAAATTAAACCTATCGATGGATATTGAAATAAGATCTTTTGATCAATTAAGTGTAGAAGAACTTTATAATGTTTTGCGATTACGAAGTGAGATATTTGTGGTGGAGCAGGATTGTGTTTATCAAGATATTGATGGAAAGGATGAGCGGGCCCTTCATATTTTAGGATATGAAGATGGCATTCTGGTGGCTTATGCTCGTTGTTTTAAACCCGGACTCCACTTTAAAGAAGCTGGAATCGGCAGGATTTTGGTTCGTGAAAACTACCGAAGGTTTGGTTATGGACATAAAATTACACAAGCTGCCATACAAGCGGTTCTTGAAAAATATAAAGCCGATAAAATAAAGATATCGGCTCAAACTTATTTAGTTATTTTTTATGAAAGGCATGGATTCCAAACTATAGGTGAACGCTATTTGGAAGATGGGATTCCGCATATTGCAATGGTCAGAGCTTAATTAGATCTTTTTCAAGATTTAGATCTTTCAGAATGTCATCTGTAAATTTATAATGTCCTCGCCGGGTTATTATTTTAAATTTTTGGTTTCGCATACGCGTCAGGGTGTCTAAAAACTGCCATTTGGATTTTAAAAATCGTGGTTTATAGGATTTTAAACTGATTTCAAAATAGTGTTTTATTCCAGCCCGTTCCGCCACAATGTTTGGAGTAATGACCTCATCACTGTTTTTTTTACGGTATGATTTGGGCATTTCGTATCCTTCAACGTCAGCTTTAATGTTTTCAAAACCCCTCTTTTCCAGATATGCCACAGATTCTAGAAAAGCTTCCTTACTTTCGTTTTTGTCTTCTGCTGTCATAATGGCTAAAGTAGGAAAATATTGATAAACAGTTGGTTAAGTTTTTGTTAAGTGAAAAATATATTATGTTAATAAATTTTTTATTTGTTTTTAGCCTTTCAATATCTTCTTATATCGGCCCATATCATTCAATACCAAGACTGCCTCCAATATTTCTGGATTGTTTTCTATTTGGTAATTGTAGAGTCCTTCTCTGTAAAAATATCTTTTCAAAATTTCATCGGTCAACAATGATTTTAGTTCCACTTCTTTCTCGGTAATAGCATTGTTCTTGGCCGCATCCATCGCTTTGGTGAGTTGATCGTAGCTATTTATAATGTTATCATATAACTGGTCGTCCTTAGCTATTCTAATAGCTTCCGAGAATTTACGTTCTGTTTCGGTTTCAAATTTAAATTTGTTTTGTTTCAGAAATCTTTGGAAATCCTGAAAATCACTTTCCGAAAATTCAAAATTTTTCCAATCTGATAGTTTATGACTGTAATAATATTTTGTAGCATAATCAAATATGGCATTGTCCTTTAATAAGGCTGTGGTGATCGGGCTATAAACAGCCGATGCCATTTCAATATCGGGTGAAATTCCCCCTCCATCATATACGGTTCTTCCTCCTTTTGTTTTAAAAGCATTGTATTGGTCCATTTCCTTTCGTACTGGGTCGCCGTTTTCATCTCGGTGCCAATAGTCCATGGCTTGGATACAGCGTCCACTTGGCGTATAATATCGGGAAATGGTAACTTTAAGCTGGGTTCCATAAGTCAGGCTTTTTGGACGTTGGACCAATCCTTTTCCAAAACTTCTGGCTCCAATGATAACGGCCCGATCCAAATCCTGCAATCCACCTGAAACAATTTCGCTTGCTGAAGCACTTCGGCCATTGATCAATACGGCCAATGGAATTTCTGTGTCCACGGGATCATTTTTTGTGACATAGGTTTGATTATATTTTTCAATTGCCGATTTTGTTGTTGTTATAACTTGGCCTTTGTCTACAAAAAGGTTTACAATGCTGATAGCCTCATTTAAAAGTCCGCCCGGATTTCCGCGAAGATCCAAAATCAGTTTTGTGGCACCTTGTGATTTAAGATCGATCAAAGCCGCTCTTGTTTCCACAGTTGTTTTTTGGTTGAATTGCGAAAGAACAATATACCCAATGTTACCTTCGAGCAATTTGTAATAGGGAACTGCCTTCAGCTCTACAGAATTACGCTCAATGGTGGTGGTGTTTGTTTTTCCTTGACGAATAAAGGTAACATCGACTTTAGTGCCCGGTGCACCTTTTAGGAGCTCGCCCGCATCTTCTTCCATATCTGATATCTTGATATTTCCAATTTTAATAATTTCATCGCCAGCTTTCAGGCCTGCCTTATCTGCCGGATAATCTTTATAAGGCTCCATGATTATTATTTTGTCTTTTTCGCTGCGTGCGCTTGCCCCTATCCCAGTATAGATTCCGGAATTGTTTATTTTGGCATCTTCCACTTGTTGTTCGTTCCAATAGACCGTATAAGGATCCAAATCCTCCAACATTCCTTTTATGGCTTTGTCCATAAGGGTGGCCGGTGTTACCTCATCCACATAGTTCATGTTTAGTTCCTTGAATAAAGTGGTGAATATTTCGATTTGTTTTGCAATTTCAAAGAAATCGCTTTTAAAACTTACCGTGGTAAAAAAGATACCAATGGCTATAAGGGGAATTATTATTCTTTTTTTCATTTTATATATTTTAATGCTGTTTTTTCTATCAGGTGTTTAGGGAGAAATTATTGTTGTTGCAACGAAAAATTGAAATTAAAAGTATAAACACTTTTCAAAACATTACTTTAAGAATTTTTTGGAACTCCTTCTACATTTAATTTTTTAAGGAGGTTTATTAGGGATTTTTCTACTTCAGCAAAATGCGGTTTTTCTTTTCCCAAAAAAAGGAATAGTATCGCAAATTTCTTGCCGTGACCATCATTCAATAAATGTTTGTTTATGCGGTATGCTTCCCTAAGCTGGCGTTTAACTCGGTTTCGATCAACGGCCGATTTAAAATTGCGTTTGGGAACGGCAAAAGAGGCTAAATTGACCCTATTTTCCACTGGCAGAAAAAAAACCTTTATGGGGAATTTGGTATAGGTTTTTCCTTCCGAAAACAGTGTTGAAATTGTTTTGGTGCTTTTTAATTTCTCTTGTTTGGGGAATTTTTTGTCCACAATGTAAATATATAAAAAGAAAGACCCCAATGATTTTTAAAATCGTTGAGGCCAATCAAATAATTTCTATTTGTAATTACTGAGCTTCCCAAATATTATTTTCCGCATTTACATCCGCCATCCGCTGGGTTGCATCGATCATTATAGATTTAACTTTTTTTCCATTGTCGATTTCAAAACTATACGTTGGATAGGACCATGCCCAGTCATCCAAAACAGTTCGGTTTAATTCGGTAAAAATATGGGGTTTTTCGCCCCACATCATTCTCAAGGGAATGTAGAACAGATCGTGCGATCCATCTTCATAGCTAACATAAAGATCTATTGGCATTGGCATTAAACCAATTCTTTCTAAAGTTATTTCTGTTTTCTCCCTATTTTCTACAGATTTTATTCCGTAATCAATCGTGTTTGTGGTTTTTGTCCAATCGGTCAAATACCAATCCAATTCAAAGCCCGAAACTTTTTCCGCAGTTCGGATAAAATCATTTGGGGTGGGATGGGTAAATTTAAAATCGGAATAGAATCTTTTTAATGTTTTCAAGAGGTTTTCCGGGCCGATGACATATCCCAATTGGGATAAGAATACCGCTCCTTTGCTGTAAGCGTTGATTCCATAGGATCGGTTGGTTGCATGTCTGTCAGAATGTGTGGAGAGTGGTTGTTCTTCTCCGCTGTTTGCCATAAAGAAATAATTTCGATAGGATCCTTCATGTGGGTTTGATTTATTTTGCTCCATAACGTGGTTCATCGCTTCATTTGAAATAAAAACAGTGAAGCCTTCGTCCATCCATCCATGCTTGCTTTCATTTGTGGCCAATATAAACTGGAACCACGAGTGTGCCAATTCATGTGATGTGACCCCAACCAAACTGCTGAATTCGCGCTCGCCGGTTATCATAGTGCACATTCCGTATTCCATTCCCCCGTCGCCTCCTTGTATCACTGAATATTGTTCATAGGGATACGGACCGATGTGTTCATTGAAAAACTCCATAAGAGCAGCAGTCTTAGGCTGGAGTTCTTTCCAGTTTTCAATGATTTCAGGATTGTTTTTATACAAAAAATGAAGGGTTACGCCATTTGGTCCTGGATATGTATCGTGAATGTAATCCGGGTCTGCGGCCCAGGCAAAATCGTGGACCATGGGAGCTACAAAATGCCAAGTATATTTTCCTTTTTTTGGAGGCATGGATTTCTGGCCGGGGGGAGTGTAGCCATGGCCTACTTCCACCGGGTTTTGCAGGTATCCAGTTCCGCCAACCGTGTAGTCCGCATTGATGGTTATAGTTACGTCATAATTGCCCCAAACTCCGTGAAATTCGCGTGCGATATAAGGATCGGCATGCCAACCTTCAAAATCGTATTCTGCAAGTTTTGGATACCACTGGGTCATGGTTAAAGCAACTCCCTCGGAACTGTTCCTTCCCGAACGTCGAACTTGCAAAGGGACTTGGGCATTCCAATTCATTTTGAAAATAGTACTTTTTCCTGGAAGTATGGGCTTGGGCAATTTTACCTCCATAATCGTTCCTTTTATCGTATAGATTGCCGTTGTGCCATCCTGGGTCAAAGAAGTTGGTCTAATATATCCAATTTCCGAAGGGGAAAGTTTCGAAATCCGATCTTCCACACGACTATCAGGATCCACAATGGTTCTGGAGCGAACGTCCATCTCACTACCGGGCTGAAAAGCATTAAAGTAAAGGTGATAGTATACCTTTTGTAAAGTATCGGGCGAGTTGTTTGTGTAAACAATCTCTTGTTTTCCTTTGTATTGATAGTTCGTGACGTCCATTTGGATGTCCATGGTGTAATCTGCATTTTGTTGCCAATAGGAAGTACTTCCCTGCCCAAAGGAGGAATAACTGAATATTGACGCTCCAAAAAAGACTAAAAATATAAGGAGTTCATTTACTTTATGCTTCATTGTCTCGAAATTTTATCTGCCATTATAAAGGCATTGTACAGGTTTGCTATTTTCCCCGATTTTGAAATATCTCGGAAAGGTTTTTTATTGGAAGGATCGCCACCCAGAATTACTTCAATATTTGGGGATATTCCACTTTCCATCAATATTTGTTTTACCTGTGGTGCGGACAGTTTTGGAAAATAGGAACGGATCACTGCAGCTATTCCTGCAACTGCGGGAGCGGCCATGGAAGTTCCCTGTAGGAATTCATATGTATTTAGCGGTGTGGGCGCCCAAATTTTGACACCTGGTGCAAATAGGTCAACATTTACTTTTCCATAGTTGGAGAAGTTGGCTACCATATTTTCTCCATATTCAAAATTAAGTGCGCCAATGGTTATAAATGAGTCTGCGATTTCCGATTCGTTGTCTATTTGATCGTTTGGATAAACGTTTACGGTATCAAGATCGATGCCATCGTTTCCAGCTGCATTAACTATCAAAACATCGTTGTCGGCTGCATATCGTATGGCATCATAAACCCAATCGGCGTGTGGGGAATAATATTTTCCAAAACTTGTGTTGATAACTTTTGCGCCATGGTCCACTGCATATCGGATGGAAAGGGCAATATCTTTATCGTATTCATCGCCGTCCGGAACAGAACGCAAGGCCATGATGGTCACATTGTTTGCAACGCCATCTGTACCAATTCCATTATTTCTTTCGGCTGCAATGATACCGGCTACGTGGGTTCCGTGCTTCACGTTATCTCGGGTTGGGTCTATGCTTGCAACATTTGGGTCGCCATAAATATTATCGGTAATGTCGTCTGGATCATCTCCTAAAACGGATCTAAAATCTGTGGTTGTATTGAAATGGTTATCTATCCTGCTTTGAAAATACGATAGACCATTGTCCAGTTGTTCCAACACCTCAGGGACCGTTTCCCCGAAACCCAACATTTGGCTTAGCATGGCTATTTGTTGTTGTTCCATCGGAGTTGGGTTCTCAAAATTGTTCAAATCTTCTTGTGTATAGTTTTTCTTTCCCAATTTTGAGACCATGGCATCGTGCGCTGGTCTTAAAAAGGTGACCATTTGTTGGTACCGTTCTCTGTTCTGTGCAGTTTCCTGAAGTTCTTTTTCAAATTCTGCCTTTGCTTTTTGATAAATGGCGAATTCTTCACGGTCAGAGGTATTGATTGTATTTTCCTCTTTTCCTTCATATTTTGGGCCGAGTTTTCTTACAATGCGAACATATTCCATGTTTTCGCCCAAGATATCTCCCAGAAAATTCCATCCGTGGACATCATCTATATAACCATTGTTGTCGTCATCAATGCCATTTGCAGCAATTTCCCCCGGGTTGGTCCAAATCAGGTTTTTGAGGTCTTCGTGGTCAATATCTATTCCGCTGTCAATCACACCCACGATGACCGTTTCCCCTTTTCGATTTTTTATCAATTCAGAATACGTTCGGTCAACACTCATTCCTGGAACCGTATCTCTTTGCAGATCCATGGCATTCCAATGTTTTAACTGTGCTTCAGTAAGAGGTGCGTTTTTGGTTATGGTTGGACTGATCGATTGGACCGGTGGGACCATAATGGGAGCAGTAGTTCCACAACTGGCCAAAAAGGCTGCGGAGGCAACCGCAAATAGGGTAGTCTTTATTGAGTTCATTCTAAAAAAATATGTAGTTAATTTATAAAATCATTTAAGTTTAAAATCCTGTCAATCCGCACACCTTTTTCGGTGTGTTTCACCGTGATTATCGGATTGTGGGCGTCGTGGCCCATAAATAAATAAAATCCGTTGTCAGCAGCTTTTTTAAGGAATTTCTCCTTTTCCGGAAGTGTTAGCAAAGGTCTTGTGTCGTAGCCCATAACAAAAGGTAATGGCAAATGTCCTGCGGTGGGCAATAAATCTGCAACAAAAACCAATGTTTTTCCTTTATAGTCGATGTGTGGGAGCATTTGTTTATCGGTATGTCCATCAACGAACAAAATCCCGAAATCCATTTCTTTGGCTTGGGCAAAATCGGACTGAGGCTGGTCGATAAATGAAAGTTGCCCACTTTCCTGCATCGGCATGATGTTTTCTTTTAAAAACGAGGCGCGTTCCCGTCTGTTGGGTTCTGTGGCCCATTTCCAGTGGTCCTTGTTGCTCCAATAAGTGGCATTCTTAAATGCAGGTTCGTATCCAGTGCGGTCCTTGTTCCACTGAACAGCTCCTCCGCAATGGTCAAAATGGAGATGGGTAAGGAAAACATCTGTGATATCATCCCTGTGGAAACCATATTTTTTTAAGGAATCGTCCAAGTTGAAATTTCCCCAGCGAAAATAATAGCTAAAAAACTTCTCATTTTGTTTGTTGCCCATGCCTGTGTCTATGAGTGTCAATCGGTTTCCGTTTTCGATCAACAAGCAACGCGCGGCAATGTCTATCATATTGTTCTCGTCCGCCGGATTTGTTCTTTGCCACAAGGTTTTTGGCACCACGCCAAACATGGCTCCACCGTCGAGTTTAAAATTTCCAGCTTCAATAGGGAATAAATTCATGGTTCAGAAGAAATGATCCGCAAAATAACAAAAGCTTACAGATCGGTTGACAAATGGTAAAATTATTATATTATATTTAACACTGCCATCTTTAGCCCTAAAATAAACATTTTGGGCAAAGTGGATTATTCCCAATAAATATTATCTTCGCACGGATGCGATAAAACATAATGGATGACCGAACTTACCGATAAACTTATTCACGAGTTTCAATTGCCACTGGAAAACCCTGTTTTGGTCTTTTGTATCATCCTTTTTATCATATTGTTATCTCCATTGATTCTCAAAAGGTTGAATATCCCAGGGATAATAGTTTTGATTATTTCCGGGATCATCATTGGTCCGTATGGGGTCGGCTTGTTGGAAAAGAGTCTTTTTGTCGATGTTTTTTCAACGATAGGACTTCTTTATATTATGTTTATTGCTGGTTTGGAACTGGACCTCAATGAGTTTAAGTCGAACAGGAATAAAAGTTTGCTCTTTGGATTTTTCACCTTTACTATTCCGTTGGCCACAGGGTTTCCCGTATGTTATTATTTTTTAGGCTACGATTTCAATGCGAGTTTTTTGATTTCAAGTATGTTCGCTACCCATACGCTGCTTACCTATCCAATTGTGAGCAAGCTCGGGGTTTCCAAAAACCAAGCAGTGGCAATTACGGTGGGGGGTACTATTTTGACCGATACCGCTGTGTTGATTATACTGGCCGTTATCATTGGTTCCCACAACGGTGGCTTGACATCTGATTTTTGGATTAAGCTCGGAATTTCCCTTACATTATTTTCGGCTTTTATGTTTTTCGTAATCCCCCGAATTGCCAAATGGTTTTTTAGAAAATTGGAAAGTGAAAAGCACTCCCATTATATTTTTGTCCTTTCTGTGGTGTTCTTGGCCGCATTTTTGGCCGAAATTGCCGGTGTGGAACCAATAATTGGAGCGTTTGTCGCTGGTTTGGCACTGAACAAACTTATTCCTCACTCTTCAGCCCTGATGAATCGGATTGAGTTTATTGGAAACTCTCTCTTTATTCCTTTCTTTTTGATAAGCGTTGGAATGTTGGTCGATGTAAGAGTTATAATGACCGGACCCGCAGCACTTATAGTAGCGGGAACCCTAACCGTGGTTGCCCTTGCCGGAAAATGGATCGCCTCGTGGATCACTCAACTGGTGTTTAAGTATTCTGTTGCCCAAAGACAATTGATTTTCGGTTTGAGCGGAGGGCATGCTGCTGCTACTTTGGCCGTTATTTTAATCGGTTATAGAGAGGGAATTATAGATGACAATGTTTTAAATGGTACCGTAATCCTGATTTTGATAACCAGCATTGTCTCCTCTTTTGTAACTGAGCGCGCGGCCAAAAGGATTGTGGTATCAGAAGGATTGGACGAGGAAATTACAGATACCTCCGCTCCCGAACACATCTTGATTCCTATTGCAAATACGATCAATATTGGTAAAATGATTGAATTTGCAGTGCTGATAAAAGATAAAAAATCATTGCATCCATTGTCCGTTCTTACTGTGGTCCCAAACAATATCGATGCAGAAAGGAATATTGCCAAAACCAAACAAAACTTAGACAGTTTGATAAAGGAAACTGCTGCTACTGAGAATGACGTCCAAGTTTTGGCAACAATAGACCACAACGCCGCAAGCGGAATCGCCAGAAAGGCTCGGGAAATCCCGGCAGATATTATTTTAGTGGGATGGCCTCGAAAAACTGGTATTTTGGAAAAACTTATTGGCGATAAAATGGACAGTATTCTCGCAAATACCGACAAAACCTTATTTATATGCGACCTTGAGAATTCCTTGGTCGGAAACAAACGGATGTTTTTGATCGTGCCACCCTTGTCCGAAATTGAAATGGGATTTGGAATTTGGATGTCGAAACTTGCAAAACTGACCGCCGAGCTTTCCTTGCCCATAGAGCTTATGAGCAATGAAAGAACTTATGAGGCCATACAGGTATTCACCAAAAACAACAAACTAAACTT
>CAZMDY010000040.1:0-3388 GCA_964565295.1 uncultured Aequorivita sp.
ACCAATGGTCAAAATCCCAGGCAACATCATTTCGCGAAGTGCAGCCTTGGTAGAAATATCAACACATTTGGCGTATTCTGGGGTTCCAGTTCCTTCCATGATTCCTGGAATTTCCCGGAATTGACGACGAACTTCCTGGACCATTTCCATCGCCGCTTTTCCGACGGACTGCATCGCCAAGGCAGAGAAAACCACTGGAATCATTGCTCCGATGAATAACATCGCAAGCACATCGGCACGAAAAATATTGATCCCGTCGATTCCGGTAAACGTTACATAGGCCGCAAACAGTGCCAAAGCAGTCAAAGCAGCAGAAGCGATTGCGAATCCTTTTCCAACGGCGGCGGTAGTATTTCCAACTGAATCCAGAATATCGGTACGCTCGCGCACTTGCGGATCCAAATCGCTCATCTCGGCTATTCCCCCGGCGTTGTCTGCAATTGGCCCGAAGGCATCAATTGCAAGCTGCATTCCCGTGGTGGCCATCATTGCGGAAGCAGCAAGCGCCACCCCATAAAAACCAGCTAATTCGTAAGAACCATAAATTGCAGCAGCAAAAAGGATGACCGACGCAAAAGTAGATTTCATCCCAACTGCAAGACCCGCAATAATATTGGTCCCCGCACCGGTAGATGAATTACGGACTATTTCATTCACCGGGCCTTTCCCCAAACTGGTATAATAAGCGGTGACAAAGGAGATAAGAGCGCCAACGGCAAGTCCAATACACGCCGACCAGAAAATATTGATGGAAGGAATTTCCTTATATCCTTCTCCGAAGAACTTCATATTCATTGTTTCCGGAAGCATCCAGTCGATCAAAAACCAACTTGCGATAAGCGTTAGGATAATCGCTGTCCAATTTCCGGTGTCCAGAGCTTTTTGTACTTGTGACTCTTTCGCATCGTTGTTTTTAATGCTTACGAAGAATGTTCCAATAATTGAAGCCAGTATACCGACCCCGGCGATAACTAAAGGCAATAGGACAGGACCCATATTATTAAAATTGTCGGCAAAAGGAGCATTTATGGACATATCCCTGATAACATAATTACCCAATACCATGGCTGCCAGCACGGTGGCTACGTAGCTTCCGAAAAGGTCGGCGCCCATTCCGGCCACATCACCAACATTGTCACCAACGTTATCCGCAATGGTAGCAGGATTACGGGGGTCATCTTCAGGGATACCGGCTTCCACTTTTCCTACAAGATCCGCGCCAACATCGGCTGCTTTGGTGTAGATTCCACCGCCCACACGGGCAAAGAGAGCGATACTTTCCGCTCCCAAGGAAAACCCGGCGATGGCCTCGAGGACCACAGTCATATTATCATAGAACGAACCATCGTTCCCCATAAACTGCCCGATAAAGAAAAAGAATAAAAGGCTCAACCCCAAAACCGCAAGGCCCGCCACTCCAAGACCCATCACTGTTCCACCTCCGAAAGAAACTTTCAGAGCTTGTGGCAGACTGGTTTTGGCAGCTTCGGCAGTTCGTGAATTCGCATCGGTAGCTATCCGCATTCCTATATTTCCGGCCAGAGCAGAGAAAATAGCCCCAATAATAAATGCCGGCACAATCATCCAACTGGTAGTATCAACCATTGTGGAAACAAAAAAGAGCAATGCAGATGCCACTACCACAAATATGACCAATAGGCGGTATTCCGCACTAAGAAAAGCCAACGCCCCCTCTTTGATGCTTTTTGATATAGATTGCATCCGCTCGTTGCCTGGATTTTGTTTTTTTACCCAGTTCATTTTTACAAGCATAAAAAGTAGCCCGAGAACTGCAAGAGCAATAGGAATAAAGATAATGTTCTGTTCCATTTATTTAATATTTAGATAGTTTCAAAATTTGCGACTGCAAAAGTAGGGAATTGGTTTAAGATACGAAACAGGAAAAATTTGGTTTTAGGATTCTTGTTCCTGTTCCAAGTTTTAATTTAATTGGAAAATGGAAAATGAACGCCTAAATATTGGTCAGCTTTTGTTTATGACATGAACATTTTTTTCGACTCCTTATACCCTCTAAATTGAATGGAAATCCAATGATTTTTTGGTCAAAAAACAATCAAAGCTACAATAAGGAATAATCCCAATAGAATCAAATACTGAATTTTCCTTGAACTTCCGGGGTTTCGTGATAACGTTTCACGCATTGGCGGTAAATCTCTAAGGCTTCATCGGCCTTTCCCCAACCACCCACATCCACCTTTTTCTTTTCAAGATCCTTGTATACTTTGAAGAAATGCTCAATTTCCTTGATAAGATGAGGGTTCAGATCGTCCAAGTCATTCAGTTGGTTCCAGATTGGATCGGACATGGGAACACATATTATTTTTTCGTCAGGTCCTTTTTCATCGGCCATATGAAACACGCCTATGGCCTTTACCTCCATCACGCACATTGGGAAAGTTGGCTCGTGGCCAAGAACAAGTACATCTAAAGGATCGCCATCGAGAGCATAAGTTTCGGGGATAAAACCGTAATCGGCTGGGTACATCATACTGCTAAAAAGCATTCGGTCGAACCGAATTTTTCGCAGCTGAAAATCATATTCGTACTTGTTGCGGCTGCCTTTGGGAATCTCTATCAAAACATCGAAAGTCTTGCTCATAATCTGGAAAAATTTACTTCTCAATTGATTTTTAAAAGGGGCGCAAAACTACGGTTTCTTTCTTCCAAATAAAAAAAACAGTGGAATTATACTTAAATGAGAAAAGATGTCTCTTCAAAATTTTGATAAAATCCCGCCAAGCTTATGGAATTAAACTAAATAATTTTAACTTTAAAAAAATAAACTGTCAACAATTGAGAAACAAAATATTCTTTCTTATGCTTTTGCTATTGAGCACACTGTTAATTGGAATTTCGTGCGGAAGTTCCAAAACAGTAGAATGTATTGATGAAACCAAAAAAATTACAGGCCATTGCATCACAGTATATGATCCGGTATGTGGATGCGATGGCAGGACCTACTCAAATTCATGCGTGGCCGGACGTTCCGGTGTGACTTCTTGGACCAAGGGAAAATGCTGAGTATTTGTGCTACTTCGGTTGGAACCAAAAATTCCTTAGCAGAATAAATTGATTGTAGACTTGAAAAAGAAGAATTCCGCTGTCCTATTTCTTATGCTTTTTTGACTTGTCGAGATCGTTTCCGGGTTTTGAATAAGAAGGCGGATCGCTGGCAGGAAAAGTCTGATCCAATTGATCATCTATTTTAGCTTCCTGTTCTTTTTTATCCTTATCATTTTGATCTTTTTTCGAAGGGCTTCTGTGATTTTCCATGATTTTAATTCTTTAAACGGTTTCAACTAAAGTATACAGAAATGATAGCATAAAATTATAAACAAACGTTAATCATTTGACTTTTAACACCTGA
>CAZMDY010000040.1:3488-4687 GCA_964565295.1 uncultured Aequorivita sp.
CGCTGTTCCTGATTGCGTTGTTCTTGTTCACGCTGCTCTGGATTTTGTTGCTGGTTGCGCTGTTCTTGGTTGCGCTGTTCTTGGTTGCGCTCCTCTTGACCTTCGTTTCTTTGATTTCGATCTTGGTCATCCCATTGATTTTGATTTCTTTGATTGTTCATAACATCATTTTTTAGATTAATAATTTTTGTGGTATAAAATTAAATCCGAAGACCATTTTTTCCTACTTCCTTACCATTCATTTAACTGCCAATTTTCTAAAGATTAACAATCCATATAAGTATACCTTACTTTTGACTCTATATTTTTACCACAACTTCAATGGTCTCCGCCTTTTGTCGCTGTTAATTTATTTCAAAATATCTTTTTCGGTCTTTTCGTAAGATGTACCTTTAATCTACATTGCTGAAAAAACATGAAAAAAGAATACCGATCCCTTATTGATAAATGGAATGAGGACCTTTGGCGCACTTTGAACGCCCATTTTCACATTACTCTAAAACCGAGTCCAGAAACCAGCTACATCACCAATTATTCCCCTGAGGGTATAACTATTTTTATAGACAACACCAATATGGATCCAGCTCCTTTTACTCACGAGTTGCTCCATCTTTATCTGAAATACAAGGAAGTTAGCATTTTGAACGATTTTACAGAACGCACTCAGAACGATAATGAATTGCTGTATCTGTTTTCACAGACAGAAATTAACCAAATTTCCAATTCTTTGGAACATTTCAAAATGCTGCCCATGTTTTTGACAAGGAATTTTAAAAGAGAGCCGTTTATCACCGATTATCAGATACCTTAATCTATTGAAAAACAAATTCAGTCACACAGAATAGAATTTTTAAGATGGCTACCACCAATAAATCAGTCGATACCGCTCTTAAGGAATTCGGAAGGGGACTTGCGGGAGGTTTGCTTTTCAGTCTGCCAATGCTTTATACCGCAGAATTTTGGATTGCAGGGTTTCTCACATCGCCCTCTAACTTGTTAATATATATGATCGTTGGCATATTCCTTTTGTTGGTATATAATCGATATGTGGGACTGAGTTCCGATCACAATTTATTCGCCTGTTTTATGGAAGCACTGGAGGAGTTGGGACTAGGAATCGTTGTGACTTTAATTATTTTATATTTCGTAGGAAGAATAACCCCCGATATGTCTTATAGTGAAGTGATCGGTAAAATTGT